>WJKD01000877.1 GCA_014729315.1 Promethearchaeota archaeon
GAAAAAGATGTTTGCGTTGAAGAATTAAAATTCTATCTTAATTATTGATATTAAAATAACTCTACTATTTTTTAAGTAGAATGATTTAATTGATTTCAATCATAAATTAAATCTTTTAAATCTATTTAATAAATGATTTAACTTATGAAATTACTCCAGATTAAAAAAAGTAAATATTAAAAAAAAATTTTTAAGATGCTGATCTAGTTAAATTCAAAAATCTTAAAGCGGAATTAAGCTCGTTTTCGCCAATGAATCCGATAACTTCTTCGTCTTCGTGTTCTCGAACAACAACCATGTGCGGTTTGCTATCAATATGCTGGAATTCTCTGACAACATCCTTGGCATTATCTTCTCTACGGATAGCTGGAAAGTCAGACGCTTTTCTCATAACATAGCCTAAAATAATGAATTGCCGATCTTCTGGAGGTATATTTAATAAATCGTTTAGATATACAATTCCGACTATTTCATTTCTTCTAATAACCGGAAAGTAGCTTTCTCTATAAACCATAAAATAATCTTTTAGGGCTTCCGAAACAAGAGTTTCGTAGGGAATCGTTACTTTCGGAATTGAGATCAAATCTTTCACGCTTATTTTTGATAACGCAACATCGTTCACCGTTTGAATATAGGATTTTTTAGCAGATGAACTTAAAAAAGAACCGATTAATATTAACCAAAATCCACCTAATACTCCGAGAAATAAGATTTGTAGAAATCCTAAAAACATTAATCCATATCCTATAAAGCTTCCGATTCTTGAAGCAGTCTTTGTTGCCGAAAGCAAATCTTTCTTTCGATTCCATAAATAAGCTCTCAATACACGTCCACCATCCATCGGAAATGCTGGAAGTAAATTAAATATTCCTAAGCCGATGTTGGAAATTCCAGAATATAAAAGCGTTATTGAAATCCAAGGCGCGTAAGTAAATGGACTAAAGAATAGCGTTCCTAAAAAGATTAACCCTAATAAAATGCTGGATAATGGACCTACGAAAGAAATAATGAATTCACTTTTAGGAGTTCTAGGTTCTTCTTCTATTTTTGACACTCCTCCAAACAAATATAACTCTATTTCGGACACTTTAAGGCCATATCTTTGCGCCATAAGCGAATGGCTAAGCTCATGAATTAAGATTGAAAATAGGATTATGAATCCGTTAATTATGCCAACCGCTATTAGTTCGATTAAACTCACATTTTCTACGAAAGAACTGTAAAATGTAGCAGCGTAAAAGCCGACCAAACCCACTATCAATAAAGTTGAAATATGCAGTTTTATCCCAATACCTTTAATTGTGCCTAATTTCATGTTTTTTTCCCTCTTTTTATAATTAGCTTAAATTAATTTTTTTCAATTTAGAATTGAGAATTAATTAAAAATAAAACCCAAATATTCGGTATAAATATTGAAAATCACTAAGGTAAACACAATTTAATTATATAATCGTTGCGATTTTATTGTCAACGAAAACACTGATTTTTAATTAAAATATATAATTAAGAATTCAGATAAATCTATAATTTAGTAATCAATAAATTATCCAAAATCAGTTAGAAGGAATTAATTTTAAAAAAAATTTGAAAAAAAGAGATCATTATTCTGAAAATAATTCTGACATCTGGAATGCCGAAGAAAGTTCTTGTTCGTCTATAAAACCTTCGACATGAGAATTATCTTCTGATTTTACGACTACTAATCTGGGTCTGCTTTCTGTTTTTTGCATTTGCTTAAAAGCATCCTTTCCGTTGTCGTTTTCGCTAATAGACGGAAGTTCAGAAAGCTTTCGCATTGAATATCCAATAATTTGGGAATCTCTTTGCGCAACAGGAATCTCTTTGACGTCTTTTATAGTGATTATTCCAACGATCTCATCGTCTTTTTCAACTGGAAAATAGGAAAGACGATGTTTCATAAAATATTCGTCGATCGCTTGCTGAACATTTATGCCGAAGGGAATAGTTATTTCAGGCATTTTAGAAATCGATTTCGCTCCAATTTTCGATAGCTGAAATGTATACTTCGTTTGCCGATATGCTTTTTTCGCTGAACTACTAAGAAAATATCCCATAACTGCCAGCCAAAGACCGCCAATAATTCCTAAAAGAAACATCTCGAGCAAACCTAATCCAATCATCGCGTATCCAATGTATTTTCCTGTTTTTGATGCTGTTTTCGTTGCCGATAATAAGTCTCCTCTTTTTTTCCATAAGATAGACCTTAATACTCGACCGCCGTCCATTGGAAATGCTGGTAGAAAATTAAAAATCCCTAATACGATATTAGAGAGTCCAGAATAAAAGAGCGTAACATATAAAATTGGATCAAGAGCTTGGGTGAAAAAGAAAAATGTAAGCAGTATCGCACCAAAGATTAGACTTGCTAAAGGGCCAACCACTGATATCAAAGCTTCTGATTTAGGCGTTTTTGGATCTTCTTCAATTTTCGACACTCCTCCAAACAAATATAGTTCTATCTCACTTACATTAAGTCCGTATTTCTGAGCCATAATCGAATGCATTAATTCGTGAAGAACAATTGAAAATAAGAGAATAAAACCGTTGATCAATCCGACTATAATTAACTCTATTAAATTGGTCGATTGCACAAGACCAGAATAAAATGTCGCCGAATAAAAACCTACCAGAGCAACGATAACCAAAGTGGAGATATTTAACTTAACTTCAATACCTTTTACTGTAAATATTTTAAAATTCATCCTTAAAATATACAACCTCGTTCAATTTGAATTTCTTTTAATTGTTTTGTTTTTATTTTTAAATTTTAACTAACTTCTCTTATGTACAAACAAAATTTCTAATTCTTATACCACAGCATTAAAAATTAAATATAATCGACGTTAAATGGTTTATAATTTAAAATTGAAGTAATATAAATTCGTTTATTTTATTTAAGAGCTCAAGGTTTCGTTTTTAGCGCTATTTTAAACAATTAAATTGGAGTGTCTCGTAATTTTAAAACGAAAATTACTTGAGTAAGAGCTTAAAAGTTTTTTTCTTACTATTTTTCAAATTGATCATCTACTTGTCAAAAAAGTTATAATGAAATTTGAATTAATTAACATACAACTTAGAGATTTACTAAAATTCAATTAAAAATAAGGATGAAAAACAATAAATAAAAGTGATTAAATATGGCTGAAAATGTTAACACTGTTTTAGTATTAGGTGCTGGTTTAATGGGCAGTGGTATCGCTCAAGTTTCTTTGATGGCGGGTTACGATGTAATTCTTGTTGATATTAAGGACGAGTTTGTTGACAAGGGGGCTTCTCAAATTGAAGAAGGGATGAGAAAACTAGAATCAAAGGGAAAATTAGGTGCAGGCCAAACCGCCGATAGCATAATGGGTAAACTTACTAAATCGATAGACTTAGCAGCTGCAGTTAAAAACGCGGACATTGTTATTGAAGCTGTTGTGGAGAAAATGTCCATTAAGAAAGATGTCTGTAAAACAGTAATGGATAACGGACCTGACCATGTAATATTTGCTTCAAATACTTCAACAATGAGTATAACTGAGATTGGTAAAGATAGTGGCGCTCCTGATAGAGTTTGCGGGATGCATTTCTTTAACCCGGTTCCATTGATGCGTCTTATTGAAGTTATTAGAGGCGAACAAACTTCTGATGCTACATTTGAAAAAGCAATGGCCGTAGCTGAAACCTTACCGTGTTTGCGAGGAGACAGATACATAGCTCCTGTGCTTAAAGATCGCCCAGGATTCATCGTCAATCGTATGAACGCCCCTGTACAAATCTATTTAAGCTGGTGCTTTGATCAATGCGACGAAAAAGGAATCGCATGGGAACGATTAGATGCTGATGCTGGTGGTAAGATGCCAATGCCTCCATGTATGCTTACTGACTTCGTTGGAATCGATACTATGAATCATGTCATGAATTATTATAAAGAAACTCTTTCACCCGATTTTGAACCTGGTAAAGTTATTAAGGAACTTAACGAAAAAGGCGATCTGGGTCAGAAAACGGGAAAAGGATTTTATGA
>WJKD01000878.1 GCA_014729315.1 Promethearchaeota archaeon
CATAGCAGCTTGGTTCAGCATACTTAATAGACGAGTGATCTGATCTGGACCCGAAGATGTGCGTAAAAATGAAAAAAGAGCGATGAGCAAGGCAGCATATTTTTAAAAAATCTTTTTTTTAACGAAAAATTAATAATAGTAAGAATTAATCATCGTCTCAATTCCCAAATCCATCCTCTAGACTATTGATGTGTTTTATTGAATCTTTTGGTAAATCTATATGTCAAATTTATATATTAAATCTATTTGCTAAAATATTATGATAGATCCATAGACTAAATTTTTAATCCTAAAGTTACTCTCCAACACCCCGATAATCGAATGAATGAAACTCAAGACTTTGATAATGGAAAAATCCATAATTCCGTGTTAAATCCAGACGATCTTTTCGTCTTTCAGAAGGCATCGCCTAAGTCCAAATTTCAGACTTAAATTTTGGAGTATTATTGTTATTAATTGTGGGTTGTCCGATAAATCGCAAATCAATTCGGCGTCGTAGATTTCTTTCTTCAATCTCTTCTCGATAACTTCGTAGACTCCGTTATAATCGTTATGCTCTATTAGGTTTTTCTCAATTTCAATTATTTTATATTTGACCTGGTAAGGGTTTGAATTAACGTACGTTTCAACTTTTGGGAGGAAAGAAGATTTAACAAAAAGGATGTGTTTATTAGGAACGATGCTTATTTCTTTTAATCCATGGATGAGTTTTCCGCAATGAGCAATGTCGCTGATCCCGCTCAAAACGCTAATACTAAGGGCCTTATTGAAATGATTTCGAAGAGGTTGGATGGCTATTTCGTTTAACTGGTATAATCCCCGTCCCTTAGCACTTTTGAGCAACCCATGTTCTTTCAAAATATTTAGGTGATAATCAGGGCGGGAGGTAAGAGCGCCCAAATCGTCCTTAATGTCGATATATGGTATTTTAAGATATTTATCGAGAGGGAAAAGCTCAATAATCCGCTTTCGAGAGGGGTTTTCGAGTATCTCATCCAATTTAAATCGAAAACTTAAAATAGTCTTTAAAATGTCGCTAATTTCCACAGTTTCTCCTCCTCAAAAAATAAAAGCGGATGTTCAATTTATTTCTTTAAATTTTATTTTTACGTGTTAATTAGGTCTTTTTTTATATAATTAAATTGTTATTAGCTTTTTAACTAGTGATATGAAAACAATTTTTTCATTTTGCATTCATTACATAAATCTGCATCAAAATTCCTTGGAATGCCCATCATGAAAAGGGAGATTAAACATTTTGCCAATGAATGTCCACTATTAAAATATAATATAATTAATTAGTGTTAAATTTATGTTTTGATGATTTCTTATCAGATGGGAATTTCTAGTTTCTACCATCATGCTTTTTTTTTTATGGTCATACTTGATATAAATTTGCGGTATTTAAACCTATCGCACTTAACAATGAGAGAGCGAGACAGCTTATAAGAATCCTCAATGAAATTAGCTCCTTCAGAATCGTAGCCGAAACTTATTGAATGGGAGTAAAATCCCCTCAATACCGTAATGCTTAAATAGGATCGTGTCTTGAAGTTAATTAAGGCAAAATTTAATAACAGATTGATCCATTTACTCGAATTGTTCAATTGTTTTCATTTGGGGATATCATTAACGATTGTTTAAACAACGAGAAATTACTATAATTCCTACATCTATAATACTTTAAAATTTAGATAAATCGGTAATGGGTCAATAACTGTGATTTAAAATTGTGAATGTTTATGGAAAATAAAATAAAAATAAGAAAGGTTAAAAAAATTGCTCATTTAATCTTTATCTCAAATCCTAAAGAGATTAGTTTCAAGAAAATGGGATGCTGTGAGATATTAGAGGGGGCAGAGAAGGCATTCGAATTAGCTACCGATCTTAAACAAGATTCGATTCGGGATTTGGTTCCGGAAATAGATGCGCTTTTTCGCTTTCTTGAAGAGCAAAAATTACAAGAATCAGAATGTCAAAAAATTGAATTAAAAATATGTATCGTTTTTGAAAAAAATGGGAAGGATTCCCAACTTCGAGCAATAGAAAAACTGCTTGAAAAAGTAATCGTTTCCAATGGAATGGAATTTTTCCGGTTGGATTTAGATAAGAAGGAATCGGACGTAAATCAAGATTTAAATAACTTAAATAGTCTAAAGCATAAAATAATCGAAATTCAAGCGGAAAGCGACGAATTATTTTTAAACCTAACTACTCAAAAACCGTCATTAAAAAAATTTATCATCAACATAGCAAATGAAATCGGCGCAGATTTGTATCAATTAAACAATTTTAACGATTTAGTGATCATACCTGGACAAAATATTGGCGATAACAAGTTTTATACTGAGGAAAGAGAATTATTATTTAATTTTAACGATCTCATCATAGATTCGCTAAAATTTAACGAATTGAACAGAACTAGAGAACCGGTCTACGAAATTTCAATTAATAATTATCTTGAAAATCAATATGTTTTCGATAAAATAATTGATGGAGTTATTGTCATAAAAAATATAGGTGCTCCTTCTCAAATTTACGAAGCGGTCAAATTATTTTCAATTGAAGGCGTAGGTGTTTATGGAAATAAAAAGGTTAAAATTCAAGATTTGTATATCCGAGAAGTAATTGAAGGATTAAGTTTTTTTAATTGCCAAATTCTACGAATGATCATAAACGATGGGAAGGGGGTCGAATTTTATTTTGCAACCTTAGCGTGTGACTCCAGTAAAAATTCGGCAGTGAGAAAAGCTATTCATGACTCAGAGCTATTTATTCGTTTATTAAAAACTACTTTTCCTTACGTAAGGATTAGCGAGTTAAACAATGAAAAAATAGATAAAATTCTTGATTTTTTAAGTAAGCAAAACTATTACTCGGCTATGGCAGGATTCCCTACGGGAATGAAGGAAGAGAGCATCCTTGAAAAATTAGAAAATAGTATTTCTGGCGAGAAATGGGGGCTCATAACGATCGGACATAGTTTAACAGACGAAAAAACAGAAAAGATCCTTAAAAATCTCAAATCAGAATTTATATTTAATTTAATGGATCGTCTCAGTCAACCTGAACAACCCAAGGAATTTGAAGTTAGAGATGGAAAGAAAAGCCTTACACAGATTAAAAGGTTTGAAGACAACATCAAGAGTGATAATTATGCTAATTTAGTAGATAAGATTTACAATTATTTAGAAAAAAATAAGACCTATGGTCTCTGGAATACCAGCAATTATATTTTATCTTCAGAAGAACGCACCTATAAAGTAATATATTCTATAGTTAAATCTTGGTATAAAAATCTTAACTCTTTTTGGTTTCCTTTTAACATCCATAAGCTTGATTCGTATTTAATGCAGTTTCCAAAATTACTCCAGCCAATCACAGTAGAAAGAAAACTTTTGTCGATTTCTGACGAATTAAAGTTATTTAACACCGTGTATACTTCGAAGGGGTTGAGTAATTTTGCTCATCTGCCTTTAAGTTCTTTAAAAAATTTTCAAATTGAACAGTTACCCGAATTTCAAGAAGAATTTCCGGAGGAAATCGTGAAGAAGATGAATACGCCTGTGAAAATTGGTAATATTAAAAACATAATGAATTCAGATGAGGGTTATTACATAGATTTAGATTCGTTAAACCGTCATTGTTTGGTAATGGGTGCTACAGGAGCGGGAAAAACCAACACAATTATGAATCTTTTAAGTAAAGTTAGAAAGCATTCAGACAAATTACCATTCTTGATCATCGAGCCTGTAAAAAAGGAGTTTAGACACATAGCTAATTATATCGACAACTTAAAGATATATAC
>WJKD01000879.1 GCA_014729315.1 Promethearchaeota archaeon
ACAACGTCAAATAAAATAAGTTATGATAAAAAATTAACGAAATTTTTTCTTGACATATTTTCATTTTTTAATTACATTTACTTTACTACCGAAACAGACATACTTTTCATTGAATTCATTTATCTTTCTGTATAATATTCATTTTGTAAGCAAACTCGGATCGCGAAACATCCGGGATCTTCCAACTAGTGTTCTTCTAAAACGATAATTTTTATTGAGGTTACGGGATTTTTTTTCAGGTTGTGTGATGGTGTAATGCAGATATTAAGGCTAACTTTTTAGGCATAAATAAAGGATCAATATAATGGACGTTACAAGCATTTCTGCTGTGATTGCAAGTACTAATACTTTGCTTGATATAGCCAAAAGCATACGAAGCATAGCTAAGCAAACTGAACTTCGTGAATATATCATTAAATTTCAAGACGAAATCACTATTTTGCAATCTCGCTTGCTTACGACACAACAAGAACAATCTCAACTGATTCAAATTAAAAACGAAATCGAAAAAAAGTTGATAAAATATGAAAACTGGGAAAATACAAAGTCCCAATATGAACTTAAACAAATTGCTTCCGGTGTTTTCGTATATTCTACTAAGGAAAATAAAAAGACTTCTGAGCCAATGCACTGGCTTTGTTGTAATTGTTTTGATGTTTACCATAGAAAATCTATTTTACAATTTTATGGTGTTGCCTGGGGCGGTAACGATAATTATTATGGATGCACAGAATGCAAAAATAAAATTAGAATCCCAAAAGACATAAAACCATAGAATCTTTAACTAACCTTCTTAAAATTATGAACTATTATAAAATAATCATTTTACTATTTCTTGCTAATTTCAATCCAACATTCTCACAACAAAATGACTCTGTATTAATAAAAAATGATACTACTTCTTTTGATACGCCCACATCATCTGAGTCAAATAATTCAATGACTACCAACAAAATAACAAAAGATGATAAGTCATTTTGGGAAAAACCAATATTAATGCCAATCATGTCATTGATTGCAGCCGTATTAGGTGCCGTTATTACCGGGCGTATGCAGCGAAAAACACTTCAGCAAGATTGGCTTTTAAGAAAAAGAACAGAATTATTTTCCGAGTTTCTTATTATGCTCGATAATTGCTTTCTTGATTCACAAAAAAAGAAAAAAGAAAACAAACAAATGCCATTTGCCGGTGCAATGGATGCATACAAACCATTTTTAACAAATTCAAAAGTTGTAAAATTATTACTATCTAAAGAGTATAAAGAATATTTTGAAAAATTGACAAAAGAAATCGTTAGCATTAATATGAATTCAAATTTATCTAAAAAAGACTTTGATAAAATCAATGAAAATATTGATGACATAGCAATAATTTTTGAAATAAATTTGAAAGAACCAAAGCTATGATTGAATATAATATCCAATTAAGCCACCAATAACAGCACATACTGGAGTTATAATAGCATTTAACAAGCTATCAAGTTCTCATGTATGCTAAAAATGCCAATTATTATACACAAGCGATCACCTAATCAGGTAAAGGGCAGGCTTTTTCTGCTGCCCTCTCAACACTCCGTCAGTTGACAGACGGGTTCACACGGAAACGTGACCCTGTTTTTTCGTGGCACTTTGGCTAGAATATTTAGAAGTTAAACAGTCGGGCAATCCAACAAGGACTGCCTTTCGAAATGCTTGAGCCGTATGGTGGGTCGAAGATGCGCCATTTTTGGGGCGTAAAATTGTCACGTACGGTTCTGTGGGAGGAACCGGGGCGAAAGCTCCGTGACCTACCCGATCCTATCGTTAATTTATTTTTTGCTCATAAACTCATCATTAGTTTTCGCATCAAATTAAGGGGACTGCTATGAAAAGTATCGCAACTATTAATTTTAAAGGAGGAGTAGGAAAAACTACAATTACTTGGCTTCTTGCAAAATACGTAGCTGAAGTAAAAAAGAAAAAAGTTTTAGTAGTTGATACAGATGCACAAATGAGTTTAACTTTATCAATTCAGCTTCAAGAAACAGGATCTATGATTGGTGAGTTTGAAAATTGGTATGAAAATCATCACCTGAAAAAAGATAAAACTATTTTGAGTGCTCTTGAAAAATATGATAGCCTATCAGGTGGACATTTTGATTTTCCAATTAATTCCTCATTTATTTATCCGATGTCAGACAATTTATTCTTTGTGCCTTCTGTAGTAGACCTTTATTGGCTGGAATTAGAAGTATTTGACAAAGAAAAAGTAAAACATTTCATCAGAGCCTTACTAGGAAAAATGGAACATTCAAAAAAATATGATTTTGATTATGTGTTTTTTGATTGTCCACCGAATTTCACTGCTTTATCATATTCAGTATTAAGCTGTTCGAGTCTTATTCTAATTCCTGTCAATCCAGATGTATTTGCATCTCGTGGAATTGGTTTAATGGTTGATGGATTAAGATTTAGAATAGAACCATGGCCAAACCCTGATATCGCAATATTCATGAATAAAGCTAAAGAACGTGTAGGCAAGATAACGATCGAAACTCAGAGATTTTGGAATGAAGCTAAATATTCCTGTGAGCAAATTAGAGAAGAAGGTATTCCAATTAAATCTTGGGATAGCTTTATCCCTGATAGAGTTAATATTAAAAGAGCGATTCCAGGGAGATATTTTCCAGATGAATTTGAGTCGTACTTTTCGGAATTATGGATTAACGTAGAAAATAGTTTAAGGAAAAAACAATGACTAAAATAGAAAAAATTAAGAGCAAGATTCAAAGGATTGAGAATTTGATTGATGATTTAAAGAAAGACATTGTTCAGTTAGAGCAAGATACGAAAGAAACTGAGAAGAACAAAACTAAAATCAAAAAAACTGAAGAAATCCCAAATTCCAAAATTCTTAAGGAAGTATATGATGATTTATATAAAAGCTTCATGAATCATGACAGCAAGGTAGTTGATGAGTTTATAAAGTCTAAAAATATGGAATATTTAAACGCCTTTTGCAAATCTAATAATATAATATTAGATTCCAAACAACGCTCAAAAGCTAAAATTTCTGAAGAGATTATTAAATATTTCATTCAGCGAAAAGCAATCACAAAAAAGTCTCTATAACTTACAATCTACCAAAATTTGGGTATAATCAGGTAAGGGCAGGTTTTTCTCCCTCGCTCTCCAGACTCCGTCGGCTGACGGACGGTTCCGTACAGGGCGGTTCACCAAGTTCATTATCCGTTGGGATAATGAAATGCAATCCAGAGTTCACAATGGAAATGAGCCTCTAAAACTGTCACGCGCGGTTCTGTGGGATGGAATCGAGAGAAAGTCCCGAGACATCATCAATATTTTTAATAAAATGATACTGTGGTAGAATGATAGAAAAATTTTCATATGTATTTATAATTGGTGCTGGAGCAAATAAACCATATGGCTTTCCGTTAGGCGATGAACTGTATACTAAAATTCAGAATAATTATTTGAGTTATATAAATAGTTTTAAAAATTCGGACAAGTCAGGCACCTCAGAAGCCTACCATAGAATGTTTCTTGCAAAAGCACAAGAATTCACTGAAGCTCTTAGTAGAACAAGTTCCGTATCGATTGATAAATATCTTAATATAAATAATGAGTTTAAAATACAGGGAATTCACGCTATTACAGCTGAAGTATATAATTCTGAAATAAGTTCAAAATTACCTATTAAAAATAATCAAGTAGAAGGAGACTGGTATAATTATCTTTACAGAAAGCTTATTGATGGTTTAAACACAAAAGAAGATTTATTGCGCATCCACGAAAATAGGATAGCTTTCATAACATTTAACTATGACCGTTCACTAGAACAATATTTATTCGAAAATACATATGGCTTGCTCAAACATGCTGGTATTTCACGAAAAGAACTTATCCAATTATTTCAAAAAATACCATTTATACATGTCTATGGACAAATTGGATACTTACCTTGGCAAAGAGAAATACCTGATGAAGAATATTTTATGATTAATAAAGAGCAAACAATAGTTGCATATGGCGATTCAAATTTTCAACCATTTAATGTAAGTATTCATGTGAATAGCCAATTGAACATAATGTATGATGAAAGAAAGGATAATCCAGATATTCATAAAGCCCACAGACTAATTTCAGAAGCAGATCGAGTGCTATTTTTAGGTTTTGGTTATGATGATCAGAATCTTAATATTCTAAAATTACCTGAATTAGTAAAAGATAAACAAGTGTACGGTACGGCATATGAAGCTACAAATAATGAAATAGGAAATATTAAAATTAAACTCAATTTTAAAGATGTCAAGAGCAAATCAGAAATTTACAATTTTGATTGTTTAATGCTATTACGAGAGCATTTAATCTAATTATTAATATAGTTTTCTTTTTTCCATCATATAGATGCGTTGAGAGCGTGGGGCTCCGCACAGCGGTTCATCAGATTCATCTGCCTTGAAGATTGACGAATGAAAAGCAAACTAGAATTCACGAAAGGAAACGAGGCCGTAAAACTGTCATGCGCGGTTCCGTGTGGAGAATCGGGCAAAAGCCCTCGTGACCTAACCGATCATAGAAGGTTTTTATGCTTGATCTTATGAAAATAATGACAGTGGAAGAAGTAGCTGACTATCTTAGTGTTGGTGAATCTGTTGTCAGACAATTGATTAATAAAGGCGATATTCCTAGTTTCAATATTGCTGGAGAACCACGTGTTCAATATGGATCTTTAATACGATGGTATCAAGCGCAGGCAAATATACGCTCACTCCAAATTTTAAAACAAGAACTCCAAAATCCATCTTCTTGGCGTAAAGCTTTGGATGAAAATCCCGATTTTCGAGATCAGATTATTGAACAAAAACATCAACAAGGTACATTTGGTGAGTTATTAAAAAATGCTGCTTCATCCAATTATGAAAAAATAGGTCATAATTTAAAACCAATAAAAAATCCTGATATGGATTGGTACGTTAGACGAAGTCAATCTAAAAAGTTACATCCTCGATGTCCGTTTGCCTCTGTATATAAATGCCCAAGGTATTATTTGAGTCTTTCTTTATTGGGACAAGCAGGAAATAGTGAAATCCCCAAAAAATTAGATAAAAAACTTTTAAAAATATGGAAAAAATCAGAGTTATGGCCAACTACTAAAGAGCAGCATACAGGTATTGTATTTATTAATAATAAACCAAAGCACTACAATAATTTTTGCCCGGAAGTAGCATATGAACGATTTAAAATATTTGCAATAAATATATATTCTTATTCAGATGAAATAGATATGGAGGTCGCTCATAAGAGATTGTCTGAGGAAAGAGCTAATTCTTCAGATTGGCAATGGCAATGGTCTAACATCGAGCCTAAACATTATTCAGAATGTGCTTATTTTTCAATTCTACTAAACGAAAAAAACCAAACTATCATACATGAGGATGTAATTGATATTAAGCCAAATTTTTTTGGAATAGGATTTAATTTTAATGCAATTTTAAGAAAGTTGAAACAACTACTTCAAAAAAACAAATAATACAATTTTGCGACTAATCAGGTAAGGGCAGGTTTTTCTCCTGCCCTCCCTACACTCTGTCAGATGACGGACGGCTCTGCACTGGGCGGTTCATCAGATTCATCCGCCTTGAAGATTGGCGAAAAGGACCGCTTAATAGATTGGCGGATGAAAAGCAATCCAGAGTTCGCAAACGGAAATGAGACGGTAAAACCGTCACCTATGGTTCCGGGGGGATCGGGGCGAGAGCCCTGAGACTTGCCCGTTTTTTCGGTCAACCTCACATACCTCTAACACTAACATATAAAGGAACACACCTTGTCACTACGTTTCCATGAAATCGCAGAAACCTATCATCGAATCCTGAATCCGTTTACTGAAGACCAGTTGATGCTGTTGGGCGAAATTTGCCGCTTGAATACAGGTACTAAGTTGCTTGACCTGGCGTGCGGCAA
>WJKD01000880.1 GCA_014729315.1 Promethearchaeota archaeon
ACAACGTCAAATAAAATAAGTTATGATAAAAAATTAACGAAATTTTTTCTTGACATATTTTCATTTTTTAATTACATTTACTTTACTACCGAAACAGACATACTTTTCATTGAATTCATTTATCTTTCTGTATAATATTCAAATTGCAAGAAAAAGCAGATCGCGAAACATCCGGGATAGTGCAGCGAGTGTTTTTCAAAAACGATAATTGTTATTGATGTTACGGAACGTTTTTTCAGGTTGGGAGAATGAAATCAAAAATGAATGATTCCCAAAAACATATCGATAAAACTGCAGCTGAAAAGAAATCAGTAGGATTTGATTATCAGTATTATTTTTTTCTATGGAAATTGCTTTCATTGAAACCTGGGGAATCAGTGGGATTGGAAATGAAAGATGATGTACACACCGAATTGGATAATAATATTCAAATCTTTTATCAAATAAAACATACAATAAAAACCAAAAGTGACGGAGCACCAGCGAATTTAACAGCATTGGATGAAGACCTATGGAAAACACTCTCAAACTGGTCAAAAATAATATCAGATAAGAATGATAATAGAATAACTAAAAATCAACAAATTGATTTTCTTAAAAAAACAAGCTTTGTTCTTGCATCTAATAAGTCTTCTGTAGATAGTAATGATGTTATAAACATGATTTCAGATTTACAAAACAACAAAATAGATATTGAGAAAATAAGGGAAGAATTACTTGATTTTCAGAAGAAAACAGAAAATTCTACAATTAAATCACACATATCAGATATATTAGAATTAGATAATGAAGTTCTGAATAACTTTTTATTAAAAACATTTTTTGAATTAAATGAAAACGATCTAATTCAAAAATGTAAAAATGAAATACTGGGAGATAAAATTCCGCGAACAAAAATAGCCGATGTTTTGAGAGATATAGACTCAGCAATTAGGCAGGATAATTTTATTAAAATCAAAAACCGTGAAAAGATAGAAATAACTTTTGATGATTTTTATACAAAATATAGAAGGTATTATGACCTTGCCCGTAACGAAAATTTGCAGATAAAGGAATTTACGGGAAAACTTCCGGAAAGATTAGAAGAACAAACTTTTATAAAACAACTACTTGATATTCAAGATGTTCTATCAGACGATATCGAAGCGCTATCTGAATATACTCGTTTCAAGTTGAAGCTGAAAAATAATATTGATGAATGGGCATTAAAAGGTGAACTTACTAAGAACGAAATTAATTATTTATTTCAAGATGCAATTAATCAATGGAAAAATAAATTCAGAAGCACTTATCGCAAAAAAATTGATGAGAATCAAATAAATGCGATGGGCTTAACGATATTGGATTCAATGAGAGAGAAAAAGCTTCAAATAGCAGAACAACAATTAGAAACTGATATGAGTAATGGAGTATTTTATGAGTTGTCTGATATTCCTTGTATTGGTTGGCGAAATGATTGGGAGAAATATAAAAAATGAACATAGATTTCTATAACAATATTGGAATAGGAGTAATTTCAATTGGTTCTGTACTAAATCACTATGAAAAACTTTCAATTGCAAAGGCATGCTTGATTTTACCTTTTATTTCACATCAAGAAATGTTACGATACCTCAGTAGGAAAACAACAAAAATTAAAAGTATAGAAAAATTAATTGCCGATAAAACTTCTTACTTCTCAAATTTCAACAAAAGATACTATGATGCTTTATGTCTAACGTTCAATTCTCTCCAATATTTAAATGATACTGGTTATATAAAATTTTTGGATGGCAATATCTTTTTAAGAAAACCTTTTGAACAAAATAATAAACTAGGAAATCGAGCCAATAAAATATTTTCTGCTTCGAAGAATGTTGCATTTCTTTTAAATGAAAACACTTATAACTTATATTTGAACTTGAGAGTCGAATTATGAAATTCAAAATTTTCAAAATTATTCTTTGGCTTAAAAATGGCCAAAAAAGAGAACTTAAATTTGATCCAAATAAAGTAAATATTATCACAGGTAATAGCAATACAGGAAAAACGGCAATTTTACAAATAATTGATTATTGTTTTTTAGCAAGCAGTTCAAAAATACCGGAAAGTGTAATAAATGAAAATATTGAATGGTATGGAATTCGATTTGACATCAATGATAAAAAGTATACAATTGCCAGGAAAAGTTTAAATCAAGGCAATGTATCAAACGAATATTATTTCTCATCTACAGGAGAAATTCCTGACGAAGTCATAGAAAATAATTCCGAATCTTCAATTAAACTATTATTTGAGACAGAGTTTAAGATTGATAGTAACATATCAGTTGCTTATGGAAGCAATACAATAAAAGCAGGATCAAAGATTTCATTCAGGTATTTCTTAATGTTCAATACAATAACAAGTAATATCATTGAAAATGATACAGGTGTTTATTTTGACAAACAAAACGATCAAAGATATCGAGATGCTTTGCCTCGAATATTTGATTTAGCCGTTGGTATTGAAACGGTAAAAAATGTACTCAAAAAAGATAAAAAATCAGAATTAGAAGATGAACTTTCACGATTATTAAGAAAGCAAAATACAAGAACAGCAAAAAAAAGAGATTTTCAAGCTGAGTTATCTGATATAATAAAAACAGCCAAAGAATATAATCTAATTAGAGCTAATCTCGGAGTCGAAGAATCTTTAAATGAGCTCAAAAAAATAATTTTAGGCTTAGAAACAGAAATCGACGATGGTAAAGATGATATTAATGAAAGAGATAATTTGGAAAGAGATCGATTTATAATTGAACGAAAAGTGAGAAATTTAAAACGATTCGTTGCTGAATATAAGACATATAAAAATAATTTAAAAACAATAGATGATAGTTTAAAACCAATTACTTATTTAAAAGAAAAAGATAGTGACATTATCAAGACATCAATTTTTGACGAAATGATTGATTCATTAAGCAACGAATTGCTATCTATACAAAAAGCTTATAAAGCAAAAACGCCTATTGATAATCAGGTCAATGATACAATAAAAATGCTGGAAGGTCAACTTTTAGAAGTTAAAGAGAAACTATCGATCTTACCTGAAGATAATAAAAATTTTGAAAACGAAAAGAAAAAGAATTTTTTCCTTGGAGAAATCAAGGCTAAAATTGATTTATACTCTACTGTTTCTCATGATGATGATGAAAAAGAAAATATTGAAAAATTAGAAAAAAAGATAGGTACTATTGATATTATCAATACAGAAGAAAAGAAAGATTTAACAATTAAATTAGTAGAAGAAATTATTTCTGAATATATAACTCAGGTCGGGATAGCTCTTGAAAATTATGCAAATTATCAACCTGTATTTGATTACCGAAAAAAGTCGCTTTTATTACGAAAACCAAAAACATCTTTTATTGAAAATGTGGGAAGCAGCTCAAATCACATGTTCTTACATCTTTTTTTCTCATTAGCGATGCAAGAAGTAGCTTTCCAGAATAAATCTCCATTTATTGCTCCATTTTTAATAATTGATCAACCGAGCAGGCCTTATTATGGAGATGATGAAAATAGTAAAGAAAATCTTGATCATAGTGATGAATTTAAAATCACTAAAGCATTTGAATTGTTGGATAAATTTATAAAAACAAGGAAAAGCAATGACGGTGAGTTTCAAATGATTGTTTTTGAACATATCCCAACTAAAATAATAAAGGATTTTGAAAATGTTCATTTGGTTGAAGAATTTAGAGATGGTAATGCTTTAATCCCATTGGATATGATTCGTGAATAATACAAAACACTTTCCAAAGAGATTAAAATGAGCTAGAAATAAATTGGCAATTAAATACAAATAATATATCGCTTTAAATAAATTAAAAAAACATAATCGGATAAGCGAGGATTTTTCTCCCCCGCTCTCCACACCACCCTGCGTGCGGGTCAGTACAGGGCGGTTCATCAGATTCATCCGCCTTAAAGATTGGCGGACATGTCCGCTTAAAAGATTGGCGGATGAAAAGCAATCCAGATTTCACGAACGGAAACGAGACCGTAAAATTGTCACCTACGATGCTGTGAGGGGAATCGGGGCGAGAGCCCCGTGACCTACTCGATTACAAATATGATAAATATGAACATCAGAGTATAAAAGCGAAACAATTAAGAATTATTGTCTCTTTTAAATTCAATAGACAAATTTTGTTATTCTCTAATAGTATGGTAAGAAAAGTGAATAAAAAATATATTAGATGTATATGTCAGAATAAAGATATGCAAGAAAATGGTACAATGCAAAAGTTTGAAGAATTAAGAAATTCTTGTCCAGCTTTAAGGACTATTTTAATTCCTAATTCACACTGGGAGGAGTTTAAATTAAAGGCTACTGAAGAACCTAATGATGCTTTTCATAATTATATAGTTTGGATAGCATTTGAATATGGCAATCTACATAAGCTGACAACGCCGATACATGATTTTTTATTAAATGATGATGGAACTCTAAAAAGTAACCTAAATAAACATTATTCTTTTCCAGAATTTTGGATGAGTAAAGATAATACATTTGAACGCCATAAAAAAGTTAAAAGTTATTGTGGGAAATTATATGAGTTACTAATAGCTAAATTTCTTGAAAATAAGAATTGGACTGATATGCATTTAGAAGCATTGGGGGCTGAACATGATATTATAGCAG
>WJKD01000881.1 GCA_014729315.1 Promethearchaeota archaeon
ATAACGTGCTTCTTTTTTGGGCTCAACAACAGATAAAATCCTTTTAGTTAGGCGTTAAATCAATAGCTAAATATTTTTAACCTAAAATAGGATTTCAAAAATGAAACTCAAAAATCTAATTATCAAAAATTTCAAATGTATTGAAGATTCTACAGAATTTACTATAAATCAGGTTACATTTTTGGTCGGTAAAAATGAATCTGGAAAAACAGCTATCTTAGAGGCATTATATAAATTAAATCCTGTTGAAAGTGATAAGGCTAATTTTGATGAATTAGAATATCCTAGACGTTTTGTAACCAATTACAGAAAAACGAAAGAAAGTGATACTAATCCTGTGTTAACTAGTAAATGGGAACTTGAAAATGTTGATTATAATTATTTGAATGAAAAGATCAATCCTAAAATAAAAATAAAACCGAATGTGATTGTTACAAAAGGATACGACAATATTAGAAGATGGTCTATTGATTTTGAAGATTCTGAACTATTAGAAGAATATATTAATACATCAAATTTTAATGCCGCTGAAAAGGCTCAAATTTCTCAAGCCAAGACAATTAATGAATTGATAAAAAAGATACAGGAGCTTTCTGCACCTACAGAAAAACATTCTGAATTATTAAATCGCATTAATTCAGATTTTAATAATAAATCTATAGATGAATATTTAAGAGATGTAATAAAAGATCGTTTACCAAAGTTTCTTTATTTTGATGTATATCATAAACTCCCAGGAAGGATTGCTCTTACAGATTTAAAGACTAAAATACAACAAAATAAATTAAGTTTTAGTGATCGTATTTTTCTTGCTTTGCTGAATATGACAAGTAGCAGCATCGAAGAAGTTGAAAATATTGGAAAGTCAGAAAAGCTTATTATGGAATTGGAAGCGATAGAAAATAATTTAACCGATGAGATTTTCAAATATTGGACACAGAATAAACATTTGGAAGTCGAATTTCGATTTGATCATAGTAGTCCTGATGATCCTCCACCTTTTAACCAAGGTTTTATTTTTAGCACAAGAATTGAGAATAGGAGACATAGAGCATCAGTTAATTTTGACGAACGAAGTACAGGATTTATTTGGTTCTTTTCATTTTTAATTTGGCTCTCACAAGTAAAAAGAAATTATGGCGATAATATAATAATTCTTTTAGATGAACCTGGACTTTCACTTCATGGAAAGGCACAAAAAGATTTATTACGTTATATAAATGAAAAATTACGCCCAAATCATCAAGTTATATATACAGCTCACTCTCCCTTTATGATAGATATAGATCATATCTTTTCATTACGAACGGTCGAAGATGTAGTTGAGATAATAAAAGAAGAAGATGATTACACTGAACGAATATTAGGGACAAAAGTTGGAGAGAAAATATTAAGTAGAGATAAAGACACCTTATTTCCATTACAAGGGATATTGGGATTTGATATCGCTCAGACGATGTTTGTTGGTCCATATGTAGTTGTAGTTGAGGGGCCAACAGAAGCCTCTTTGTTTAATTGGTTTTCTCGTCAGTTAATTATTCGAAAAAGAGAAGGTTTAGATATAAGATGGGCTGTTTGTCCAGCTGAAAGTGCAAGCAAAATATCAAGTTTTGTTACATTATTTTTAGGAAGAGGATTAAAAATAGCTGCAGTTTTTGATTATCATAATGGGCAAAAGGGAATAGTAGATAAATTTATTGAATCTGAGCTTTTACCTCCTGAAAATATTTTAAAAACTACCTCTTTTGTTGATCAAAATGAAGCAGATATTGAAGATTTAATGGGTCGGGAAATGTACATTCATTTAGTTAACAAGGCAATGAACCTAACTGGTCAATATTCTTTAAAGAAGAAAAAACCTACAAATTCAAACCTACGTTTAGTTAAAGAAGTGGAAGATCATTGTAATTTATTACCTGTAAATTTTCCAACTTTTAATCACTATTTTCCAATTAGCTATTTATCAACCCTTTCATCAGATGAAATTGAAAATTTGCCAGGTTTAGATTTTGGATTAAATAAATTTGAGGAATTATTTAATAATATTAATAAGTTAATATAATTTAATGTTTTACGCCTAACCATTTCATCCAGCCGAACGCAAAAGCTCGGCGGTTTTTTGAGGTTTCGAGGAGCTTGGGAAGTTTGGAGGTAGTTTCAAGTACTGTGCTTTCTAATTTTGCGTCGGCTGATGATTAGCTGTTATGCTCTTATAATATACTCTAATTTATAAGCAATAGGAAGAAAATATGAATAGCAGTGAATCATTTAAAGAAAAACTCTTAATTCTTAAACATGAGACATCAATAATAAAGGATAAAATAAATAATATCACTGGTAATTTGTGGAAGCTAAGACAGATAAATTTGACTTTATGGTTAGCTGCGATTGGTTTTGGCTCTGGGGCAATAACATCTAATAATCAACCTAATATAATGGTTTTATCTCTCAGTATATTGATACCGATTTGGTTTTTTATTACAGATACTCGTTACAATGTTTGGTATAGACGTTTCAGATTAAGAGAAATTCAAATTGAGCATTTCTTCTCTTTGAAAGAATATGTTCTTCCTGCAAATAAGATAAAAATGAGTTTTGATGAATGTCTGGAAAATGAAAATATGAATTTTCCAATTTTCGATATGAGTGGGACTCATACATTTGGAAATAATGGTGATTTTAAATGGAAGAAAAGCCTACTTAAAAGTTATTGTGATCCTATTCCTTTATTTTTTTATGGAACTCAGATTTTTGCTTCTATTCTATTCTCAAGTATAGAGTTGAGTAAAAAAAATGCAACATTTAAGTGGTGGATATTTCCTTTAACATCACTTGTAATAATGATTTCCATCTACATTTATGCTCAAATACGAAAAAAGAGATGGAAAAGAAATGATGGCTAAAATCAATTTTAATTTTTGAATCATAACTTCTAAATATGGATTTGAATATGGAACAATTAATTTTAGGAGCTTTCTTTGGAGCATTTTTTTCATTTTTATTTGTAAGGTATGGTATGATATATGAACGTAAAAATAAAAATTATAATGCATTAGTAAAATTAGAATATCAAGTTAATTCTGTAATAAACCAAATAGAAGGCAATAAACACGCAATAGAAGTTTATAAAAAAGTTTTCAATAAAGGATTTGAAAATAGTGGTACTCCAGTAGTTTATACTAAGCTGCAAGAATTTATGGTTAATAATAATATCCTGTTAGATCTTACGAATATAAATTTAATCAATGATTTACTGAGTTATTTTATTGATATTGAAAAAACAAATAGTGATATTCAGTTATTAGATGAAATTTATAAAGAGCTTAGAGCTAATATAGTAAATGGTAGTATTAGCGAAGAAGTGTATAAAAAAAACATAGAATATTTCAAGAGTCAATTAGACATATTTGAAAAATTTATTGATGATCTTCATGACCAAACAATATCAAAGTTAGCAATCATAAGATTGCTTTCAAAAAATAAACCATTTTTCACTCGTATTATTCTTCAATTTTCACAAAATAGATACACAAATCGAATAAGTAAGAATCTTCCAAATGAAATACGACAAATTAAAGCAGAAATAAGAGAAGTTAAAAAAGAAAGCCAAGAACAAATCAAGAAGACTTTAGACAAGTAATTACAATATATTAGCATAATCGAGTAGGCGGCTCCGGCAGTTACCTACCGAAGTGCGCCTCTCACACCACCGTGCCTACGGGTCTCGTACACGGCGGTTCATCAGATTTATCCGCCTTAAAGATTGGCGGATGAAAAGCAATCCAGAGTTTACGAATAGAAATGAGACCCTGTTTTTGGGCTTGACATTTTTAGAAGCAAAACAGTCGGGCAATCCCACAAGGACTGCCTTTTAAATGCTTGAGCCGTACGACAGGTCGCGGATGCGCCATCTTTAAGGCGTAAAACTATCACGCTGAGTTCTGAGGACGGAAACGAGGCGAGAGTCCCGTGACCTATCCGATCCGAACATCAAAACAAGGAGGAAGAGTATGAAATCAATAAAATATTGGATAACATTGGCAATTATCCTTCCTATGCTATTGACTGTTTTAAGGTGTGGTGGAATAATGG
>WJKD01000882.1 GCA_014729315.1 Promethearchaeota archaeon
CAAAAAAGTTTTAATTCTTTCATTTCCAAGAATATATTTCATGGCGTCGGCATCTTTGTAAAACCAGGCAGGTTGAAAATCAGCAATGACGCCTAATTTACTGCATCGTTCAATTGCTTCTTTTGTGTAAAAATTCCCATGGATTATTGAAAACCTTTTATTTTTGATTGGCTCAATTTTATTTGCATTTTCATAAGCATCTAACAGCATATCCACGCCACCACCACCTGTGACATGGGCAGTCATTTTCCAGCCCAGTTCATTCGCGATAGAAACGATATCGAATAATTGTTCCCGCTTCATATTTAAAATTCCGCGATACTCCGGATCTTCGATACCATAAATTTCTTTTGCCTTAAGTCCCCACGGCTGACGCAGATAGGCTGTTCCGGTTAATATTCCGCCGTCAATATGAACTTTTAACGGACCAATGCGAACCATCTCATTTCCAAATCTGCTATAAAATCCCAATTGCTTAAGTTCAGCAGTAAATTGATATCGGGACTCATAGCGCGGAGCTCGGATATTCACACATACCCGAACTGGGAGTCTTTCGCTTGACCACAGGTCCAGGTATTTTCTCATTCCGGCTGGATTTTGAGCGCCGTCTGTAATACTCGTAAATCCCACACGATTGTAGCGTTTCAACATCTTTTCCAGGGCATCGAGCTCCTGTTCGTAGCTTATCTCATGTGTTGGCATATACTTTTTTATTAATGGAAACGCAGAGGCTCGGATAATGCCTGTTGGTTCGCCGGTCTCGAAGTCTTTCAAAATTCCCCGATGTTCGGTATCTTTGTTGATCCCGCAAAGATTTAAGGCACAGGAATTAATCATTCCCGCATAGCTGGCGTTCAAAAAGACCGGATGGTCAGGCGCAATTTTATCGAGCTCCTCTTTTATTGGCTGGCGCATTTCAATCATTCGTGTCGGGAAAAATTGGGGATGAATTATCCAGTTCCCCTGCTCTTTTACTTTTGTTTGAGATTCAATATAATCCAGCAATTCCTGAAGTGTTTGTACATCCGGTATCTCTTCGAACAATTCACTCGTTGATGCCTTGATTGGATGCAGATGGGCATCAATTAAGCCGGGCAAAACCGTTTTCCCATTGAGATCGATTTTTCGGGTATGCGGATGTGCCAATGGCAATATTTCAGAACCTAATCCAACTTTTTCAATTCTGTCGCCTTTTATAGCAATCGCCTCTGCAATTGAAAAATCTTTATCCGCGGTAATAATCTTGCCATTGTATAAAATAATATCAATGCACATACCATCTTTGATAAATAGAGAGAACATCAATAATGTAAATACAATAAATATCAAACACTTTTTAGAATATTTCATGGATCGATACCCGTATAACAAGCATGAAACTACCACCCTCTTAAGGCAATATTTCATATAAATTAAAGGAGCTGTACCAAAATCCGAATTAGCACCTCAGGAAAAACATATTCATCACCACCTCAAATTCGTACTCTGGTTCTGCCACATTTCTAATAATTAACCCTTGATACAGCTCCAGATTTTAAATAGATCTTTTCTTAAAAATAATATCAGATTAAATTATTCAGAAAATAACCTTACTTAACGAGTGACATTTTCTTGATTGCAGAATAACTTCCCGATTCCAATTTGTAAAAGTAGACACCGGAAGTCAAATTGTGCGCGTCAAAATTTACCGCATGTGAGCCGATTGATTTGTAATCCCCATCAATCAGGGTTGCGACTTCACTACCCAACAAATCAAATACTTTTAATGTCACATTTCCTGCTTCCTTCAACGTGAATCGAATTGAAGTCGACGGGTTAAACGGATTGGGATAATTCTGTTCCAAACTGAATTCAACTGGCTTTAAATTATTGCTTTGTGATTCTACTCCGACATTGCCACCTTCTGTTATCCAGTCGATACCCGCATGAATCAATTTCCAGCCATCATCTGTGATGCTCCCATTAAAGCCCGCCATCACTCCAACGCATGCGATTCTGTTTTCAGACACTAATGATCCATCGATTGTATTGACATTATTGTATAGTACTGTTCCCGCCTCAACACCAAAAACAACCGATTTGGTTGGATCGGCAGACAATACACCTATTTGTATAATCTCAATTTGAGGCACTGAATAGGTCAACGGACCACTGCCTGCTATCAATGTCGTTATTTCAACCTCTGCGCCCGTGAAAAATCCGGCAGCCAAAGGATGGTTTCCGTCCATAATCATAACCTTATTCTGGTCCTCTTCTGTCGTTCCATAATAGTCAGGATCCCAATTATAGGGTACCCAACCCATTACATCCCATTTGCTGCCCCATAATTCCATATTGAATACAGGAATAGGACCACCTTTTAGCCCTCCTCCTCTTGCTGAAGCGATTGATTCGGAAACAAAGGCAAAATCAAACTCATGTAATAAGGTGGAATCGACCCATCCGCCCAGATCATCGATGGAATAGACTTCCACCGTATAGGTTTCGCTTAGCTTCGTGACTAATGGTGTATCTCTGTCTTCCTCAGGCGCCTGTGTGGAAAAGAAAATGCATTTTTTTTGCGCGAATACATTGGTCTGCAATAGAAATAATACCATAACAAATACTATTGCAAACACTGTATATTTTTTGTAAGACGACATTTTTGCAGCCCTCCTGAATTTTATTAAATACTTAAAATTGCAATAAGCAAACATTTTATAAATGATTCTCCCTGATCATTGAGAAGGACAGGGA
>WJKD01000883.1 GCA_014729315.1 Promethearchaeota archaeon
CTATATATCTTACACTTTCTAGTTTTTTAATAAATTATTATTATTCAAGTGAAGTCTATGGCAAAAGAAGAAAGAAAGATTGGTCTCAAGAATGGTACCTTCTATCCTTGTCCCGAAAAACATGTCTGCGTTTCTACGCAAAGTTCTCCAGACAACAAAAGGCATTTTATAGAACCGATATCCTACGAAGGATCAAAACAGGAAGCGAAAGAAAAGATATTGGACATTGTAAAATCAATGAAACGGACAGAAATAGTCGACCAAGGAGAAAATTATATACATTGTACATTTACGTCAATGATATTTAGGTTCGTGGATGATGTCGAATTTTTAATTGACGACAATAGTAAACTCATTCATTTTAAATCTCAATCCCGGATTGGTGGATATGATTGGAACGCAAATCGAAAAAGAATGGAAAAAATTAGGACCTTATATCATTCTTAGTTTGGTTTAATAAAAATAAAAAGAAATCTGAGGATAGCTCTTTTGAAATTTCTTTAATTCCTAAAATCTTTTATCCTCTCTCGAATACGAAACTAGGTTCTGCAATTAAACTAAAAAGATTACTTCACGCTTCTATAAGCTTCGTTTATTGCCGAACAACCTCCACATCTTACGCATCCAGCTTTATTTTTTAAGGGGTTTACTCCGTATTGAACCATCATCTCCGCAGATTTAATATAAATCTCGAGCAAGGCGTTATGATTCATAATGGGCATATCAGACTTTCTCCCTGGAATAGGGCGCACAGGTGTTATAAAAGGTATCACGCCTAAAGATATCATTTTTTCCGCATCCTCCAAAAAATCATAACGCGATTCACCAAAACCTGTGAGTAAAAAACTCTCGACTTGATTTTCTCCGAAAACTTCTAAAGCGTATTTCCAATTTTTTTCAAATACTTCGTAAGGGATCTTTGCTTTTCCAGGAGTTATAACATTTCTCATGAGCTGATCAATCACCTCAATGTGAATTCCTATAGTATCTGCTCCTGCTTCTTTCAATCGTTCCAAGAAATTCAAGTCTTCTAAGGGTTCAATTTGGATATGAAGTGGTAAATTTGGGTATTCTGCTCTTACTCCCTTGATTAAATTAATATATCGCATTGTCCCTTTATTTTCTTCGGCTGTTGTTCCGCTAGTTAAAGTGACATGTGAACATCTTCCTTCCTCTTTAGCAACTTTAATTACTTCGTTTAATTGTTCAGCAGACTTTTCCAATATCGTGGTTCCATATTTTAAACTTAACTCTATCCCGCAGAATTTACACGCTTCTCCGCATGCCCAATAATGACACTTTTGGTAAATAGTAGTTGCCAAACAATCGACTCCGTGAACTAGTGCTATTCTTTTCATTTCGATTCCGTCAGAAGTTTTATACTCGGGTGAATAATATTTTGGATTCTCTACAAGTATTAATTCACCAAAAAGGGCTTTTTCTTTCGTGTTGTAGACTTCAAATTTATTATCTTCTTTTTTTTCTTTTAAAACTAAGCTGGTTTTTGCCGGATTATCCCATAATGCTATGTTAGCTAAGGTATGTTCGTCTCCTATAAGAAAATATCGCCCACCGAGAGGACCTGCTCCACCTTTACGACCAAAATTAAGTTCTATTCCCTGACTTTTGTAATAATCTCTTAGATCTTCGTCTAAAAAGAGCCCCTTACATAGTAATTGGGTTTTTTGTCTAAGAATTCTATTAATTTCGGTCATCTCTCAATAATTAAGGATATTGGTCAATAAATATAAATTTATTTTTCCATTATTTTGAAAAATGCGTTTAAATATCCCTACGAAAAAGAATTGATTCGTAAATATAATGTTATTTCTTACAACTAATAGGTAATTTGCACCTTTAGAGTATTTTGAGTATGATTTTTAAATATACTTTATTTAACTTATTTCGTTCTTTTTCCTAATAATCCTTTTAATCGAGTGAATAATAAATTTTATTAGAAATTATTCACTTTTAGATAATTAATATACACAAGAGCAATATGTATTAAGAAAAAGAAGTTTCTAAGATTTTAATAAATAATTATAACAATTATTAGGAGAATGAATAAGAATGGCACATCGAAGACCATGGCACTGCTATAGTAAATGGAATCGTAGACCTTACCAACATAAGCGAAGCGCAAATCATAGACGAGAATTTGCTCGAGGCGGTGCCCAATCGAAGATTCAGAGATTTTGGGGTGGAGCCAAATCGGTTCCATGGAAACAATGGGATTTAGTTGTCAGCTTAAAAGTAGATAAGCAAATCCAAATTTCATCAAACGCCTTGGAGACTATTAGAGTCACCGTTAATTCAATTCTTCAGAAGAAGATTGGTAGAAATAATTATAGACTTAGGGTTAGACCAAAACCTTTCCAGAAGATTAGAGAGAATAGGATGCTTGCGTTTGCTGGAGCGGACAGAGTTCAGAGTGGAATGCGAAATTCTTTTGGCAGGTCGACAGGAGTTTGTGCTCGCGTTCGGGCAGGACAAGTCATTATGGATGTAGGGATAAATTTAAAACATCTTCCCTTACTTAGGAATAGATATAGAATTGCGACAATGAAACTTCCTTGTTCTTGTCAGACAGTTATTACCAAATATAAATCGACTGAGATCCTTAAAAGAGCGGGTTTACCTTTATACGACGCGGAAAAACGACGAGAAATCCCGCTTTATGAGTTAGAATTAAGTGCTGCTGAGGCAGCAGAGTAATTTTTTAATCCTCCTATTTCTTAGTTTTTGATTATTTAGCCTCAATTTTATCCTTATTTAAATTTCCCTTTATTCCCTTAAGTTGTACTTAATATGATTTGCTAATTTTCCTCTTTAAGCGTAAAAATGAGGTAATGGCTTTTTTAAAGATAATATTACTACGTAAGAAAGACCTAAATTGAAATTTTTATAATTAAATGCAAATTATTAAATTTGTAAAGAAAATCTAACTTAATATTTAATAATTTATTTATATCTCGTAAGTTCATATTACCAGATTAAAAAAATTGCAGTTTGTTGATAGTGAAAGACCTCGAACCATTTTTCAATCCTAAGAGTATCGTAATAATTGGTGTATCCAGAAAAGCTTACACATTTAATTACACCATACTCAAAAATTTATTAGAAATATTTTATCGCGGAACCATATATGTGGTTAATCCAAATGCAAAGGAAATCTTAGGTGTTCCATCGTACGAGACTTTGGATGATTTACCAGAGGTACCTGAGTTAGCTGTGATAGTCCTTGGAAAACATATTCTAGAAGTATTTGAGTCTTTGGGGGAATCTGGAGTAAAATACGTCGCAATAGAATCGGAAGTTAATATAACCCTTGGCTCGGAATTAATAGATCAATTGAACGAGATAAAAAATCGGTACGATATGATGTATATGGGTCCATCGATGATCGGTATAATCAACTATATCAAGACTTTTACGACTTCGATCATTCCCGTAAGACAATATATCATGCAACGAAATAGAAATGTGAAGGCGGGATTAAGCTTTATGGCACAATCAGGCGGGCTTGCCGGTGCGCTTGGATGGTGGGCTCCCTCTCAAAATCTTCACATCTCTAAAGTAATTCATCTAGGATGTGCGTTCGATGTTAATGAATCTGATGTCCTTGACTATTTTACGAAAGACGATACAACTCAAGTGATTTCGCTATTTTTAAAAGACATTTCTAATGATATTATTGAGGCAGTTAGAAATCTCTCACCTCTCAAACCGGTTTTATTTTATTATGTTGGAAAGGATATTGAGAAAGAAAAAAAATTACAGGATGCGGGAGGTCTATGCGTTCAAAACTATATTGATTTATTCGAAATAGCGAAACTCTTTTTATGGTGTCCAGAACCCCATGGCCCAAACTTAGGGATAATTGGACCAAGTTCTGGGGCAATCTACATAATTGTAAAAGAGATGAGAAAACAGAATCTCTCTTTAGCAAAACTTTCAAACGAGTCAAAAGAGTCAATTTTAGAGAAAGTTGGCGGTTCGACATGCAATTTGGGAAATCCGGTGGATTATTGGCCACCAGACAGATTCATAGGAACAAAAATATGTGGGATATATAATTCCTCCTCTCACACTCTCTTACAAGAAGAATCTGTGGATGCGCTCTTTTTAGCTTTAGAATTTTTTATCGAAATTGAATTTGATTTTAATATCTTTAGTCGTATTAAAGAAACCTATCCCGATAAACCTATCATCGCAATTTTAATTCAAGCGGAAAAGGAAGGAGCAAAGCGAGTTATTAAAAATGCGTCTAAATTAAAAATTCCTGTTTTTGAAAACGAAGTTGAGCGTGCTGTACGAGGTTATCGTCTCTTACTTGATTATTACCAATTTAAAAATAAAAAATAAATAAAAATTAGCTAGAAAAAATGACTTTCAGTTCTTCGGGGATTTCATCGGATTCGTCCATTTTAGATAGAACATAAATCTTTTCGCCGCATTTACATTGTGTGCTCTCAAAGAGGTAGAATTTAAATTGATTTTTCCAACTACATACTTGAACATTATCAATCTCTGCAACATCTCCACACAAGCAGTATATAACTAATTCTTGAGGATAATTAGGAATTATTTCGTCAAACTCTTTAGTTGATTCTGAAAATTCACATTCATTTAGCATGTCGTTAATTTGTTCAGCCATTTTAAGTTTTAATGTGGGAATAAAATTTTCTAATATTCCATCTTTTCCCTTCATTTCCGTTAAAACGATAAAATTTTTTTCTGCTTTTCCGGACCCTTCCGCTTCTTTAATTACGGGTTGTTGTTGTTGCAGAAGTTCTTCTGGAATTGGAAACGGTTCCATTCCCTCGGGATACTCGAATGTAAAGAAATACTGGGCCGACCCTCGCACAACTCTTTGGTTAATGAGATTTAGATTATCATAATCCCTGCTGTGTAAAACAAATTTGATCAATTGTAAGGGAACTTTCATTTCTAAAAGTCGTGATCTTATATTTTGCAGTAGTTCTCCCGTGTAATCCTTTAAAACTAAAATATCTTCCCGATTTTGAGAATAAAAGTCGTTCTTATGTTCTTCTTTAAACTTGAGCCAACCTCTTAGGATTCTGCCTCTAACAAGCTGAGGTGCCATACAAAAGAGACACAAAATTGGGATTAAAAACCATATAGGAATTAAGAATGTAAGAATTAATAGGACAAGGAATAATGGTAAAGTAATTAATAAGCTTAATTTCTTTAATTTTTTATCAACGGGTTGTTTTACGCCACCTTTTTCTAGGGCGTAGGCTTCAGCGCTTTTTTTTATTTTATGTACTTTTTCGAATAGTTGTTTATCTTCAAAACTCCTTATTAATAATTTCTCTTCTTCTTTTCCTTCTTTTAACGATTCAAGAAATTTGTTTATCTCATTTTTGTATTGTTCGATAGTTCGGTCTTTGTAAATAAAATCTAACGTTTCTTCACTAAAATAGTCAAAAAATCGGGCAACGAATAACTTCTTTTCAACCTCAGCAATATCTTCTGGATCTAAACCCAATGCTTCTTGAAGGATTTGGGCTTGGGTTTTTTTCTCGGGCTTTTTCTTCTCTTCCGTCTCAGAATCTTGATTTTCCGAAGTTTCTATGTTTGAATCCTTTTCTTTTTCTGTTTCGTTCATATTCTTTTCAATATAAAGTATTGAATTAAACAAATAAACGTTAATAAGATAATTAAGTTTTTTACTTTGTCATAAAAGATTGCGAAAATCTTTGAGTCGTCTTATTGAAATTTACATTATTTAATTTAAAAATAGTATAAGATAATGAATCGTACATTCATATTTTTCATTGTAATCAAATAGACTTAGATTTGACAAAAAATATTAATGGTTCACCTTTTCCAAGGTTTTTTATAAAAAAATGTTATAATAAAATAGCCATTCTAGAGAAGATCTAATGCGGATCGAAAGTTAGAGTCTTTTTTTGCTTTTTTTTTTGAAGTGAATTGTCTTGATATAAAATGAACGGAGGATTCTTTGTAAACTTGATCGTTCAATTCTTCCACGAATTGAGATATTCTTGCTGTTTCATAGCCTCCGAATCTTTGTATTATCGCGGGTGTTATCATATAGATTTGATCTTTTGCTCTGGTTATCGCAACATAAAAAACTCGTCGTTCTTCTTCGAATTCTTCACTATCCTTCCTTACCCTTCTCGATGGGAAAAAATCTTCAGTTAACATTGGTATAAATACAACTCTCCATTCTAAACCTTTAGCTCGATGAATCGTTGAAAGAATTAAGGGTTCTTCTTCGTCCTTGGTAAAATCTTCTTCAACGATTCTAGATTCAATATTCGAAATGTTAAGACTCAAGTTTTCTAAAAAACTTCTTATTGTAGAAAATTTTTGAGCGTAAATATTCAATTGGTTTAAATCGTCAAGTCTCTCTTGGGAATTATCATACTTCGATTTGATGTGATCTTCAATTATTCTAATCAAATGTGGAATAACATTAGACGGGGCATCCTCGCTTGAGTATTTTTGTAAAGGTTTTAAGTGTTTCTTCAAATTTAATTTACCTTTTGAAGGAATCCTCGCTCCTTTTAAATTAATTTTAAAAAAATCCTCACTAAGTATGCTCGATATCGGATCTTTCATATTTGAGATAACTGCAAAAATTTTTGCTGCGGAAGATTGTCCTAATCCAGGGATAATTGAAAAGACTCGGTGCCAAGCTATTTCATCGTAAGGATTCTCAAGGATTCTCAAATGAAAAAGAAGATCCTTAATATGTGCTTTCTCAAAGAAAGAAACACCCGCTCTTACTTCGTAGGGTATATTCTTAGTTCTTAACTCTAATTCAATTTTCATTAAATGAAAACTGGCTCGACATAATATAGCGATATCTTTAAGCTCAAAACCTTCAGAACGGAGTTTAAGTATCTGATTCGCAATGAATTTTGCTTGTTCCTCGTCGTCGCTTACATTAACTTGAAAAGGATCCATACCTGAGGAGCGAGTGGCTCTCATTTTCTTTTTATATTGTTTTTTATTATTGTTTATAGAATCGTTTGCGAGTTCCAAAATCTCGGGAGTAGACCGGTAATTATAAGTTATCTTATAGGTCTTACAATTTTTATATTTGTTTGAGAACTCCAGGATATTTTGGAAATTAGCTCCTCTAAAAGCATATATGCTTTGTGCGTCATCTCCTACAGCCATGATGTTATGATTTTGATTCTGCTTGGCTATCTTGTAAATGATTTCGTCTTGAATATGATTTGTATCTTGATACTCGTCAACTAAAATATATTTGATATTTCTTGCTATCCTTTGTGCAACCGAACGCTCGTTTAATAATTGATTCCAATAAACAAGAAGATCGTCGAAGTCAACAAGGCTATCTTCAGCTTTTTTCTCTTGGTATATTTTAAACACTTGGTTTAGTTTTGCTAAAATCTTTTCATCTTCAAATTGGGGGTATTTCCAGGATAGAACCTCCTGAATGCTTTTATTACAATTAATTGAATAAGATAAAATATTCTTTGCTACTTTGGAACTTGGAAACCTCTCTTCAATTTCGTCTACTTGGGAAGCGTCTATCGAGAGTTTCATAAGGGTATTTGCGTCTGCCTCGTCCATAATAGTATAATTTGGTTTTAGTCCAAGCAGCTTCGCATATTGACGGATAAATCTATTAGCAATTGAATGGAAAGTCCCGCCCCATATACCCTTGGGTCTTTTTCCAAGCAATCCTTCGACTCTGGAGATCATCTCGTTTGCTGCTTTATTTGTAAATGTAACTAACATGATTTGGCTTGGATAAACACCAGATAAAAGTAATTTAGCTACAGAGTATACTATTGTCCTTGTTTTTCCCGATCCTGCTCCAGCAATGACTAACATTGGACCATGAATGTTGTTTACTATTTCTAATTGTTCCTCGTTAAGATCCTCCTCAAAGTTAACTTTATTATAATCTTCATGTGCAACAGGGGGTTTTGTTTCGAGAATATCGGCAAAATCGTCTTCATAGAATTCAAAGACATACTCACCATCCTCGGGATCCTTTTTCGAACTCAATTTGAACTACTCACTGTCTAATATTAAATAAAATTTCATTCTTAAGATTTTCAACAACAACTAGATATAAGATTTCATATTCTTTATTTTTTATTTAGCAACAGAATGATAATTTATCTAAAAAGTAAATTGACCGTTTAAAAAGCATAAATAAATCTCATAAATCAATATTTAAAATTAAGATATTTATAGTGGAACGAATAAAATAATTAATAAAAAATAAAATAGGTGAACTTTCAATTGGATAACGATAAGGTAAATATCAGAAATAAAATAATAATGATCGTTGTTTTTTCGTTCTTTTTCAATCTCTTATGGGAAGTATTACACAGCCTCCTTTACGATTGGAATAAGGACCCTCTTATAAACGATATCTATGTTTATATACCACGGATTGTTTTTTATGCTACACTTTTTGACGCAATTTGGATATCCACATTCATTCTGTGGAATTCAATTTTCCAACGCTCACTTAAATGGCTCAAAGATCCTTCGCGAAACGATTACATGGCTTTTCTTATATTGGGAATTATCTACGCAATCTTGATCGAATGGAGTTCTATAGTGTTTAATCTTTGGGAATATCACCCTTACATGCCATTAATATTCGGAATAGGATTTACGCCGCTTATCCAGCTAGCAACGACAAGCATGGTCAGTCTTTATCTTTCTTCACATCTGAGATGGGTTGAATAAGTGAACAGGTGAAATTTTTTGTCATAAGATGCATTATCAAAAATTAGAAATCTTACTTTCTAATAGCTTACTGTCGAAGAAAACTTTGAGAATAAAAAAAGTCTTTTCTATTTTCAGATTTTCAACATTTTCATATGCTTAGGGCTAAATAGTCAATATTCCAAAACTTATCCATATGGAAACATTTATAAATAGAAATATATTATGATATAATATTAAATTAGAAATTTTGACATTTATCGTTCTAAGTGTACTTGTAAAAAATAAATACAGCGAAACCTAAACCAACAAATATTTTGGATATTTTGTGCTCCATGATTTCATTCATAAGATAAAACAAGTAAAAATTCTATTTCCCGCAATATTCTAACCAAAAGACAAAAATCCGGGGTGCGGCGGTCATTGATTGGATTTGTAATCTGAGTGGATAAATCTAACCTATCATTTTAATCAGATATATAAAATATGTTCTTTTATCGTTAAATAATAAAGTATTAAGAATTAATTGAAGGATTTTAATAAAAAATAAAAGAAAATTAAAGTACATTAATAACCGATTGAACATCAGGGACAAACTGTTTTACTGCTCTTTCGATACCTAATTTAAGAGTTTGCTGTGCATGTACGCAGCCTGCACAATGCCCCTTTAGCCGAACCTTTACGATTCCATCGTCTGTTATCTCTACAAGCTCGACATCCCCTCCATCCATCTGTAATTGGGGGCGGATCTTCTCGATCACTTGTTTTACTCTTTCTTTGTCAACCATAATTTTTCACATCTTTTTGTAAGTTTGAAAATTAATAAGTTCTATTTATTTAGAAATAAGGATAACTAAAAACCATTTCGTTTATATTTTAAGAGAATAATTATTCAATTTGTTATTTTTGGCAATAATTTCGGCATGATTGTTAATAAAATAAAAATGATAAACTATTTTGCCTTCGCAACCAAAGTATAGTATAACTTCTTAACAATTATGTTGGATAAAATGAAGACTGAAGACTTTGTCGAAAAATTAGCAGAAGCCCAAGATTTAATGAAAGACGAGAAATATCAAGACGCCATTGTTCTTCTCGAGAAATTGAAAGAAATCGAGAAAAAAGGAGAATTTGATTATTCTTTAACTCATACATTATACCAATTACTTTCTAATTCTCATTCTCTATACAACCAACAGACTATATTAAAAATTATAGACGATATATGCAAAAACCAAGATTATATTGAAGTGTCACAGCTTAACGATATTTTAAAGAAAAATAGTATCCTAAATCTTGAAGATAGCATATTATGTAGGGAAATAGAATTATTAATTTTGAGAGGATTATTACCTTATAAATTCGACGGACAGAAAATTCTATTTTAATTTTTTGGTTATTTAAATCAATTATTTATGTTACCACAAATATTATTAATCCTAGTAGAAGCGCAAAGAGAATAATTAAGCATTCGATTATAACTTGAATCGAGATTGTCCTTTTTTCCGATAATTTCTTATTCATTTTTTCGATGGTTATATATTTCCCTCTAAATCGAACAAATTTCTGAACTGCTTTATTTTCTTCTGATTCATTCTCGCCCTCGTTCTGATTTGATTCCTCGATACTCATAGATCTTCAAAAAGCGATAATTGAGTTAAAAATTACCAAATTATTATAATGATAATATATTGAGCATCCTTTTTTTTCTCTATGTTGGGCATAATTTTCTCTAAAAAAATGTGGCTTTTTTATAACTAGTTTTTTAAAAATTTAAAAACAGGCATAAATAGAATGATTATTGACTCTTTAGATAAAACCATCAATTTGAAGATCGTTTATTTTGGTCCGGCGATGAGTGGCAAAACTACAACTTTAAAAGCTTTATTTCGACATTTTGGTCTAAATGATCAAGTATGTAGTATAGAAAGCACGGTAAATCGGACTCTCTTCTTTGATTATGGGACTATTACTTTCCAAAATAAAGAATGGAAGCTTAAACAACATATATATTCCACAACTGGTCAAGATTTTTATTTAATTACGCGCCCCACCACACTTAAAGGAGTGGACGGGATAATATTCGTTGCAGATTCTCAAAAAAACGCCTATAAGCGCGATCTAATTTCTTGGAATGAGTTAACTGCTTATTATAAAGATGATTTTGTAACTATGGCAAAAGTTATTGCTTTTAATAAACAAGATGTGCCTGGTAAATTTGAAACGGCATTATTTCTAGACAAAATAAAAATTAAAGAATTAGAAAATGTTGATTTAAAATACACTATAGCTCTAAATGGAGAAGGTGTACTTGATTCGTTTCACAGCCTTTTGAAGCTAATATTTAACAATCTTTATGGTTGTTCGTTTGCTCCCGAGAAATTGGAGCTCCCTAAATGTAATAATTAGTTTTCCTATTTTTGTTTATAATTATTAAACGATATAATAACTTAAATAGGAAGAATAAGGGAAATTTTAGTATTTTGTCCTAATCTTATAATAAACCAAAATAATTCTTGGCGTTATTATAGCAGATATTCTTTATAATCTCGCCCATTAATTCGAATTCTTCCGGTATCTCACCCTTGTCAATCTCTTTTCCAATAAGATTACATAGTATTCTTCGAAAATATTCGTGTCGGGGATATGAGAGAAAGGATCGGGAATCGGTGACCATTCCAACAAACTGGCTTAACATGCTCATATCAGAGAGAACATTCAGCTGATTTATCATCCCCTCTTTCGTGTCAAGAAACCACCATGCGGGACCGTATTGTAGCTTTCCCTTAACCGTGCCATCTTGGAAATTTCCAATCATAGACGCCATAAGTGCATTATCTCGAGGATTTAAGTTAAACAATATCGTTTTAGGGAGATTATTATTTTTATCTAAGCGATCGAGAAATTTTGACAATGCTCGGCATATTTTAAAGTCTCCTATAGAATCGCATCCAACATCTGGTCCTAACTTTTGATAAAGTCTTGTATTATTATTTCGCATTGCTCCTATATGGAGCATCTGAGTCCAGTTCTTTTCGTTATCCATGAGAGCATATTCCATCATCATTGCTGATTTAAATTTAAGCACCTCGCTTTTATTGAGATTATTACTATTTCTAATTTTTTTAAAAATTTTCGCAATCTCAGCATCATTGTAATCTTCTGCGTAAATGGTCTCCATACCGTGATCCGATATTCTGCACCCTAATTGATGGAAAAAATCGTGTCTTTCTTTTATAATTGCAATATAAGCATCGAAATCATTAATAGAAGTATTTGATATTGCCCCTAATTCGTCAACCCATTGATTAAAAACCGAAGGATTTTCTACGGTCATTCCTTTATCGGGGCGAAATGTGGGTAATATCTTAATCTCAAAATCTCTCAACCTTTTATGATGTTCAAGCGAACTTGTCGGATCGTCTGTGGTACACACCACTTTTACTTTAAATTTCCTGAGCAAATTTTTTACGCTGAAATCTTCTGTCTTAAGTAGCACATTGCATCTGTTATAAATATCATCGGCGTTTTTAGCGTTTAAAAGCTTATCATCGATTCCAAAATAGGTTTTTAGTTCAAGGTGGGTCCAGTGATAGATAGGATTTCGTATCGTATAGGGAACAGTCTTTGCCCATGCTCTAAATTTATCGTAGTCGCTCTTATTACCCGTGATATAGTCCTCGTCTATACCAAAAGTTCTCATCAAGCGCCACTTATAATGATCGCCATAAAGCCAGATTTGGGTTATAGTGTCGAATCTCACATCGTTGGCAATCTGTTCAGGGGGGAGATGAGAATGATAATCAAAAATAGGCATATGTTTCGCGTAATTATGAAATAACTCCCTTGCCGAACGAGAATAAAGAAGAAAGTCTTCAGTTATGAATTTTTGGTTCATAATAATTGTTTAGTTTCTTATTTTTTATTAATAATAGATAATCCCGTATCACTTGATATATGTTTTGAAACCCAAATCCATAATTGATGGGTTTAATTATAATTGAAAATGTTTGTTATTTACATTAAACTCAAAATTGTCTGGTTTTCTTGGTGGTTTATTAAATAGTTAAGCAAGGCATATTTATTTTATCAATATTTGAAATACTGGTAGTTGTTAGCTGCGTAACTATACGAAAGTTTCGTTTATTTTCTATTTTCTTATTTGGGTGTTTCTGATCCTCGTTGGCTTTTTAATATATATAAGGTTAAGAGAGGGGCAGTTAATTTTCTTATATGCGGGACTAGGTATTATTTTTATAGACGCGGTTTTATCTTTAATACAGAATAGGAGATATAATCGTGCATATGGAAAACTTTATCCTTAACAAATTAGGTTCCTTTTTGTTGAAATTTTTGTTTATTTTCCTCCTTAAATTAATGAATTATTAATCGTATATTTTTTATTTTGTAAACATTCACCTAAGAAAGAAATATACAAATTAATAATTTGAGGAGATTCATATACAAACCAATCTCATCGATAAAGACAATATAAAACTAATGGCTCTTGAAGATGCCGTCAAGAAATATGTAAAAGATAGGGATATGTTGGTTTCTGCTAATTTTCTCCACGCGATCCCTTACGCTACAATTTACGAGATTATTAGACAAAAAATTAAGGAATTAATAGTTGTGGTGTGTTCTGCAATTGAAGAAGTCGATCTTCTTCTTTCAGGGAATTGTGTTTCGAAAATAATAACCTCCTACTACCACAGGGCGGGAGGAAGAAGGTATAAAAGAGAGCTGGATCGAGCTCTCTTTGATAAGGCTATTGAATACGAAGATTATTCAAACTTTACCGTAATGTCGATGCTAACTGCTGGAGCTATGGGATACGACTTTCTACCAGTAATGAAATCTGTTAAAGAATCGGATATTTTTAAAAAAAGAACATTTTGCGGAGAAGATAAACTTAAAACCATTAAATCTCCCTTTACGGGAAAAGAAATCGTGGTAGTTCCTGCACTTAACCCTGATGTTGCTATCGTTCACGTCCAAAGAGCCGATAAGTACGGCAATGCCCAAATTTGGGGGAGCGAAGGGACAGTGAAATGGTCTGCTCTTTCAGCGGAAAAGATTATTGTAACCTGCGAAGAAATTGTTAACCACGAAAAGATAAGAAGGTCGCCTTTTTTGACCGTCATTCCTTCTTTTAGAACCACGGCGGTTTGCGAAGTGCCTTTGGGGGCACATCCTAGTCCAGTTGCAGGATATTATAATACCGATATTATTTTTAGATCTATGTTTTTTACCAAAAATTTCTCTAGCGTCGGTAATGAAGAATTTATGGAAGAATGGGTTTACAGTGTAAAATCAAGAAAAGACTATATCACACATTATATAGAAAAATATGGTAGAGAACCATTGGATCATATTAAATCAAAAGAATTTCTTTCTGACCAAATAAACATGGGATATAAGAAGAAATATTGGCAAGATGATTTTGTTCAAAATCTTGCTTTAACTCGTGAAGAATATAATGAATTGGCAGAAGAGAAAGGAGAATTAGAACTATGAGATATAGAAGAGTAGAATTATTGGTTCTTGAGGCAAGTAAAGTAATCCAAAATGGTGATATTTGCGTAATTGGTCAAGGCATTCCGATGACGGCAGGAGCAATTGCTAAGAGGGAACATGCTCCAAATTCAATTATTTTAACAGAAGCAGGGATGGTAGATGTTGACATTTTTCAGAATTTGGAAGATATTGCAGACCCTGGTTGTACAAAAGGATTTTCATATTCAATTAATTTATTTGATGTATTCACTACAATAGTTAATAGGGGTTTCGCAGATCTATGCATGCTAGGAGCTGCTCAAGTTGATAAATTTGGAAATATAAACACAACTGTTGTAGGGGATTACGATATTATGAGTAGATCTGATATGAAACTTCCGGGATCAGGAGGTGCAAACGAATTTGCTGGACATTGTAAACGAACTGCAATCACGGTTGTTGGCGGTAGATTTGTGGATAAGTTAGATTACATAACAAGTCCGGGATGGCTTAAAGGGGGTAATAGTAGAAAAAAAGCTGGTTTACCTGGAGGACCATCTACAGTATTTAGCCAACAAGGAATCTTTAGATTTGAAGAAGATTCAAAAGAAATGTTTCTTTCAGCCATATATCCAAATACAGAAGTGGAAGATATAAAGGAAAATGTACCTTGGGATTTAAAAACTGCTGAAGATTTTGGAGGAGAAATTAAGAAATGCAGCCCCCCCTCGTCTGAACATATTAATTTTATGAGAGAATTTGAACCATTCTTGGGAATATCGGGACACGAAGGAAGGTTACTTCAAGCTCAAGCGCTCCCAGGTTACTATGAAAAGAAGAATACAAAAAATAACTAAATTAAAGCTTTTTTTTCGATTTCTATTTTTTTTTCGAATAGTAGACAACTATGTTTTTTAGATTTCTCTTTAGAAAAAATCAGAAGCCACTGGTGTTTGTATCCTAATTCTTTTATTGTCGTTATCTTCTAAGTAAGAGATTATTGCCGAAATATTTTGTTTACTTTCGTAGTTAATTTCTTTTACTTCTTCAGGACTCCACTCTTTAAATCCTCTTAAACTAGGCGCAGTTTCAAATAATCCTTCTTGGAGACCCGTAATTTTTACGGTTACACCTTTTAGATTATTTTTAGATGTGTTTTTAATTTTAACCTTGTATTTTTCTAGATTTTCCAAATCAGAATCTACGGAAACAACCTTAAAAGTCTTTTGAAATTTGGAAGATACGCCATTAAATAGCGAACGAGCACTAGCTTTTTCGCTTGAGAACAAATCTTCTTCTATTTTCTTTTCGGTTATGGGAGCTGAGGTGATGGTAATAGGAAAATCAAATTTAATAGGTTCTCTTCCGAACTCTGGTCTTCTCTTGCCAATGACTAAAAGAGACCATTCTGAGTAATCTCCATATTTAAAACCCCAGTGTTCTTTTTCAGATGGCTCCCATAAATAATTATGACTTGGTTCTGCGATTTCTGGAACCTTGAGCAACATATAACCTTTATCTGTATTCGTTCTGGTTTTTACATCCCCAGCGATAGCGGGTGGTAATTCTTCTACTTTTCTACAATTTTTGCCATAAGCATCGCAATAGCATATTAGATTTGCCTTTTGAAGTAATCTAACTTCTATTTCTCGCAACCCCTCGGAAGTATAATTTACTTTTATAGTTTCTCCTGGTTTAAAAATATCTTTGGTGAGTTCGATATGAAGGCCCGAGATTGTGAAAGAAACAGGATTAGGTTTTTTCTGTTGAAGTTGAGACTTTTTCACTCTAATCTCAACATTATTCTCTTTTTTAATCATAATATCGTCGTCCGGGTTCATGGGATTTTTTTTCCTCAAAATCATTTGGATTGAGTATTCTAAATCTCGCTTTTTTATGGTAGGAACGACGTTATTTTTTATTAAAATGGCCCTATCTCTTAAATATTCCCCCGCTTCAAAGACTCCTCTTGGAAAGATCTCCGCTTTCGCGATTTGTAATTCTTTTGAACACGGGGGATGAGTAATTAATCTTAATCCACTCCATAATATCGAAGTATCCTCTTCGAAAAGATAATTGGTTCTGACGGTTAAATTGTCGCCAATAAAAACTGTGCCGTTATTAAGATCAGTTAAAGATAGTTTCATAACAAATTTACCAAGTCATTGAGTATTTTATATGCATTAATAATCAATAGATATTAATTTTTTTTGTTAATTCTCGAAACTTATAGAGTATATAAATCCTTTCACTATTCTTTAATTTTTTTTAGTTCTTATTAATTTTTTCTAGCAGAAATTAAAGCTTTTCTAAAAAAAACATTAATAGTTTTTCTTTAATTTAATTTAGATCAAAAATTCTCTTTTATAAAATTTTAATTTTTAGATATATTTAGGGTTGTTTTACAAATCTAAAAAATTAATAGCATCAATAAGTTTGTGTAATTATAAAAAATTATTATTTTGTGAGCTAAGAAAATGAATCAAAAGCTAAGCGGTGAAATAAAGGCAGTTCTTTTCGATCTTGACGGCACACTTTTAGAAATGGACATGAAACTTTTTCTGAGGGAGTATTTAAATGCGTTATCGAAAAGCGTCATTCATTTAATTCCTCCAAAAAAACTAGTTCCTGCATTAATGAAGGCGTCTAAAGCGATAGAAAGTAATAATGGCGTCGAATTAAACGAAGACGCTTACGCAAAAGCCTTTTTTCCCATTGAAGGATACGAGAGAGACGATCTGGAACCACTCTTTGTAAAATTTTACCGGGAAGAATTTCCTAAATTACAGTTTGTCTCGAAGAGAAAACCTTCGGCTAGGAAGGTCGTTCAAAAAGCTATTAACATCGGATATGATGTTGTCGTTGCTACCACACCTTTACTCCCTTTAGTCGCTATTGAAGAGAGATTAGACTGGGCAGGAGTGAAAGATTTGCCTTTCAAACTAATAACATCTTACGAAAACAGTCACGCTACGAAACCTAATTTACATTATTATAAAGAAATTTTGGAAAAGATCGATCGCCCTGCCGAAGCTTGTTTAATGGTTGGAGACGAAGATAAAGATATGGTGGCCGCAAAATTAGGAATTAAGACCTTCTTAATAGAGAGTTCAAGGACCCAACTTAATCCGGACACGCCAAAGCCCGATTTCCAGGGGACCTTAGATGATCTACTTTTAATGTTGTAAAATATGAGTATATATAATATATAAAAATTATTTAAATCAGAGCTTTAATCATACTTTACGATATTTCAATACAATTAACTTTAAAAATATAAATATGCGTGTTGATAGGTAAATCTTCTATGGATGCTAAATTTGATGCGATCTTGTTTGATATTGATGGGACGCTCCTTGATGTTGATATGAATACATTCATGCCTGAGTTTTTTGCTCATTTTTCGGATTATTTCTGCAAAAAAGGAAATTCTGAAAAAATTACGGATTGGTTATTAAAAGCGTTAAACTCCGTAAGAAATAACAATGGCAGATACACAAACGAATATGTGTTTCTAAATCATTTTTCTAAATATATTGACACCTCCCCTAAAGAATTAAGAAACGAATTAGACCTATTCTTTAGAAGTTCTTTTCCTAACCTAAAAAATATTACTCAGAAAAAACCATCTGCTCGTAAAGTGGTCGAGAAAGCTTTCAATCATTCGAATAATGTAATAATCTCAACAGATCCCATCGTGCCTTTAATTGCAGCAGAAAAAAGACTCGAATGGGCGGGAGTCGCAAACTTTTCATATAACTTAATTACGACTTACGAGAACTCCTGTACGACTAAGTTTAGTAGTAATTACTTCAAAAACATATTTAAACTTTTACAATTAAATCCTAAAAAATGTTTGGTTGTAGGAAACGAAACGGACGATATGAAATCTTCGCTGCATGGATGTTCAACCTTTCTGGTAGACGATCCATACATTACATTAGAACCTAATACACCACACCCTACTTACAAAGGGAAGTTGATTGAGCTATTGGAGATTATTTAACCTTTAAACATATTAATATAGAAAAATGTCAAAAATATATATAAAACCTTAATTTGGTTTTAAAAAAAACCATCTTAACAAAATCCTCGATACTTTCATCTATTATGATATAACAATATAAGATGTTTAAAGTAAATAAAAACAAGATCTTAATACCGATAATCTTCTTGAGTTAGAAAATCAATAAAACCCTCTTCTTTTTTCCTAAAAATTAGCTGAATCATCCCAATATGACTCTAGATGGCGAATATTTACTTTAAGATACTAATGGATCCTAATTAATATTACAAAGCAATGAGATTTTACATCTAAATCATTAATAATACACAATTATTTTAAAAAGAGAATAAAAAGAGTTAATTTGTTCGATTAATCGGTGTGCGCCGAGATAATTAAATCGGCAAATAGTTTCATATCGTTTAATAACGTGTTTAATTTATCTTGCGATTCAATTTCCATATCTTCCGTTTTCATTACCAAAACAGAGATGATGTATTTGAAAATATGAAGCTCGATCTCTTTTCCGTCTTCGTTTCGCCCTTTAAACTCCGCTGAATCAGACATAAAAATATTCTCTCGCACTGTATTGCACGCATTTATAAAATCTCTTAGATCTCCTCTCAGCGTTAACCCGCTACTTACTCCTTTTACGTTATGAACGATAACATTTCCCGATATATCTGCGATGATTATTTTTGCGTTTATTTCTTCCAACTGCTTTTCAGCTTTTTCTACATGTTGCTTTAATTCTGAGTAGGACGAGATTAATATATCTCTAAAAGTCTTTGCCAATTTATCCGCCTCGTAAATGCTTGTAAGCATATAATCAAAATCATAGTCCTTAAACAAATCTAAGAAGATTTCTTTCGCTTTTTTCACATTTGTATCGAGGAGCTCCTTCTGGTAATTTTCTGTGTCGTATTTATGTAAGAATAGAAAGATCTTGGGTTTCTCATTATTTTTCCTGTAGATATCTAGCAATCCTTCGAAGTATTCTTTAGCCTTATCAAAACTTTCGGGATCGTGTAAATCTACAATTGGAATAAGAATATCTGTACCTCTAAATACGTCGGGCTTTTCCATATATTCCTTACGATATTGTTCTTGACCTCCAAAATCGAATATTCCGACTTGTAAGCCCAGAAATGGATGTCTTCGCGTTTCGTAAAGAATTGTAGGGCTTAAACTTTTAGTATCGGCTGCAGATTTCTCGGCAAACGCAACGCTATAAAGAGATGTCTTTCCACAACCACCTAGCCCAACTAAACTTATTTTCATAGTAACTTCTTCCTCATTATTCTTTAAATTAATTTAATAATCTTATTAAGGTTCAATTGTTCAAAAATATTAAATATTATTTATGTACGTATTGATTGTTTTATAATACGATTAAAAATTTTAAGTTGTTTAAAAATTCTATTTTGAATATAAATTTACTATGATTCGAGTAATTCTAACTCATATAACAAAGATTTGAAATATTCGATAAGAGCCTTTTATCGACATTAAAAATTCTTTTTATAGTTTAATCTGCTTAAATCATTAAAGAATTCATTTCATAAATGATCGAGATTTTTTTTTTATATTTAATATCTGAAGAGAAAATTCTTAAATTCAAAAATAATTCTTTTTATTATTGTTGA
>WJKD01000884.1 GCA_014729315.1 Promethearchaeota archaeon
GGATTATATCGTTGATCTTGTGGGTATTGATTCTGTTGGTATAGGTACAGATTTTTACGGGTTCTCTTTACCACAGAAACTCGCTGAAAAAATCACCGAACTTTTAGACATACTCGGGTTTCGCCCAGAACATAAGGCGAGTTTTGCCACGAAAGTAGAAGGCTTTGAAAATTACCCAAAATTTCCAAATCTTGTCAAAGGACTAATCTCAAGAGGATACAGCAATCAAGAAATTAAGAAAATTGCAGGTGAGAATTTCCTAAGAACCTTTAGATCCATCGTAGGGTAAAATTTTTTATAAAAAAAGCGTTGACTTGAAAATACAATCAACTATGAAATAGAAACCACTTTGATGGAACATTGATAGGGCTATTCTCATATACTGAATTAATCTAATTTCGAACCACAATCGGGACAATACGCACTCGTCGTGCGCGCTCCACAGTGCGGGCAAAATTGCGGAAGAGAACTCTCCGACAGTTCTGAAGGCACTTTTTTGGCCATTCCGTTGACTGGTTCGACAGCTTGCTTTGAAACATTGGGTTGTGTTGTAGATAAACTTTCGGTTCCAGCGCTTTTACTCAATTCGGTACTCTCTCCAATCGGTTGATTAGGCAAAGAAGAGCTAGCCGTACTGGTTTTACTCACCTTCGATGTTTTACCCAAGGTACATAATCCCGTTAAAAACATAATCCCGCCAATGATAATCAAGAACCAAAAACCAAACAAAAATCCCACCACAGCTAAGATGAGACCTATACATATTCGTGCGGACGCAGCACTCGCCATTCTAACCACATCTTCTCTTTTTTCTAAAATTTGAAATAATCTTATACTATGTAAGAGATTTTAAGTATTTATATTTAGACCTTTAGCAAAAAAGGATGGTATTTATTAAATATTGAAATAAAAATTTACACCAAATAAAAAAGAGAGAATAAAATAAATAAATAGACTATTCAGAAATTAAAACTAATGCTTTTGAGGAGTTCCTTATATCTCGAGCGGAGCGTGACTTCTGTCACTCCAATGACGTTCGAGATTTCTTTCTGAGAGACCTTCCTGTTTTTGAGCTTCGCAACTAAATAAACCGCACCCGCACATAACCCCTTAGGGTCCTTACCGCAGATCGAATTAGTTCCAATAAACCGACTCAACACGGTAATTGTTTCTTTTTCCACTTCGATATCTAATCCCAAATCGGCGCAATAGCGTGGTATCAAAGAGATTGGATCGATATTCGGTGATTTTAGCTTTAATTCCCGGACTAAAATTTTGTAACATTTCTTTACAATATTTGCGTTAATTGACGCTTCGTCCAAAATTTCTTGTAGAGTAATGGGAACGCGTTCGTCCTTACAGACAAAGTAGGAGCAAGCCGCGATCATACCGTTTATTGAACGTCCGCGTAGAAGCTTTCGCTTAAAGACTTCTTTATACAATCGAACGGCGGCTTTCTTTACTCGTTCGGGGAAGTTTAAATTGCTCCCGATTCGCTTCAACTCGGTGATCGCAATTAGCATGTTTCTTTTTTCCCACGTCATGTGAGTATTCCACTTTGCCGCCCTTCGTAAGTCGGGATTTTTTATCTTTGACCGATCGATAATGGTGCTCAACCCTATATCAGGCATCAAAATTGAGATCGGACAGCCCGTTCGCTCTTTTCTGTCTTTTTCTTGCTTCGTATATGCTCGAATACCGCTATGAGAAAGGTCTAAACCCCGTTCCTGGACGATAAGACCGCATTGCTTGCAAACAGTTTCTCCTCTTTCCTGAAAGTTCTGAATCAATCCCCCGCATTCCGGACAAAAATTATTAACAGTTTCGTATTCAACAACCATTCTTTTTACCCTCGATTTATCTCCTTAAAAAAATATTTTTTTACCTCAACACTTAATATTTATTATTTTTTGTTGTTTTGTGTACATAAAAAATATGTTCTGAACACACGACAAATACTAATACATATTGGAAAGAAGTTTTCATATATAAATATTATCCTCTTGTTGTAAAAAATTATTGAGTTGTGGTAATTTTACTTTGCTTCTTTTCATCAAAAGATCGACAAAAATACATATTATTTATAAACGATAAAAATAGTTCTATAAAAAGTTACGGTTAAATGATTATTTGCACATATCTTCAATTTTTGAACTCTTTTTCGATGAGAAGAAAAGCCAAGACGAATGATTATAAAACATGTTTAAAGTTGTGTTTTACGGTATATAGAACCAATATTTTGTGAAATAATATTAATTTAAATATGATTTATATTTGGCATTATTACACAATTCCCTTGTATTTTTTTATAACAATCGACTTAAGAAACGGTATTGTGTAAAGATTTTTCTAGTGAGGAAAAAGAGTATCAATATAACTAAAAGTCTTTTTAGAGGATCAAACACCTTTTGTATCAAATTTAGTTCTAAAAGTATCTTATTTTTTGTGGTAAAAAATTACTAATTCTGGTCGTTGCTAAAAATAAATTAGGAATATTAAGATCACGATTGTTACGCCTAAATACCCATCAAATTAAATAGAATAGTAGCGACTTAAAGATTATATAACAAAACAAAATATAAACAGCATTATTATTTGTTAATCGATATTTATTAGACCGCGTGTTCTCTTAAAAAAATCCCAAATCAAATAAAAAAAAATTTTTACCCGCCCAAAATGGATCCCTATGGAATTTATCGTCAGTATGCGAGTAATAAAATTTCAAGACAAATTGCGTTAGAGACTCTGATATCGTTAACTGATCAATTAGACAGCGATTTAAAAAGAGCTGAGTGTGTTAGATATATAGGGCGTGTAATGCCAAAGAAACAAAAGAGTTTTGAATTTTTAGAGAATTTTTCTATTTCGGACGAATATGCTTTGGTGAGGAGGGAGGCACTTGTGGCATTAGTCCGTTGTTATCCTCTCCAGTCGTTCAAAATATTGAGTTGGATGGCTGAAAACGAGCATAGCGTCGTTGTAATTGCGAAACTAATAAATTTGCTGAACAATCACCTAGAAGAATTTTATTCCCAATCAGTCAATTTTCCAAAGTTAAGAAGATCGTATAGAGAAATACTATGCAAAATAAAAATTAAACTACACAACCACCTCCAGACTCATTACGGTTCGTTTCCGTTGAATACTCTATTTGCTATCGTTAAAGCACAAGCAAAGGGCGCGATGGGTAGGAGAGAAAGGGATCCTGGTACCCAGGATTTCTTTAACATTAAAAAAAACGCTCAATTATTCCGCGAAAGTGTCGAATTGTCTCACCAAGGTCGCATATCTAACTGCTTCGTCTGGTTAAAGGGAAAGGACGATTCGAGCACGAAATTAAAAACAATTAAAGGAAAGGAACTGAATATCAAAATAATTTTACGCCAATTAACTTCACAGAGTAATGCTAATCCATCCCGTGAAGCGTTAATGGAATTTTATAAATTCCTCGAAGAGTCAAAACATTTAAACACGTTAGAAATTCATGGAAATCTTCGCCAATTGGACTTTTATAAATATCCCGAGTCGCTAAGAAAATTAGTAATTATTGACGCTCAAGTCCAAGAAATTAAGGGGCTAGAAAAGCTTTTCCAGCTTCGAGAATTGACGATTCGAAATTCAAAAATAAAGAATATTGTAGGTTTAACAAATCTTAGGGGCTTAAAGAGCTTAAATTTGAGCGGTAATTGCATTGAGGAGATAAGATGTTTAGATAGTCTTACTCGATTAAACATCTTAAATCTTAATTCGAACGAAATTCGAGAAATAAGAGGATTAAAAACCCTTACTAACCTTGAAATTTTGGACCTTAGTTCAAATCGTATAGAACGTATCGCAGGTTTGGAAAATCTAAAAAAATTGGAATACCTATACTTAGAGAACAATAAAATACACGAGATAAGGGGATTAACCCACTTGACAAAATTACGTTATTTAGGATTGCGCAACAACAACATAACGGAAATTAAAGGATTAAATGCTCTCAAAAATTTAGATGAGTTGGACTTGATTAACAATCCATTTAAGAAAGCAGATGCACTTAGGAATCTCGCTCACTTAAGGCACATCCCTATAAAGTTGTGTTTTATTAACGATTAAAAGAGATTTTTTAGAGTAAATACATTTTCTTCTCAAACATTAGAATCTCTCAAAAATGACTACGAATAAATATCCCCAAAAATTTGTGATTTTTTACCACAAAGTGATATTGATAAAATTGTAAAAAACACATTTTTGATTTGAATAATTTTAAAAAGCATATCTATTTTGTTTTATCTGTAAAAAATTTTGATGTTGCTAAAAACCGTCAAAAATATTGATTGTGTGTAAAAAAGCTTTTTAACACATTTTTTACTGTTTTGTAGAATCTTTATTTTGGTTAATAACATTCAAAAAACGAATCGGAAAACGAGGTGTAAATAAAGCTTAATGAGTGAAAAAGAAAACGAGCTCGATGATATTCAAATTGATTACGATAAAGATGGACACGTCCAAAAAACAGATGAAATGAGGCAATATGAGAAAGAAACTGGTAAATACAGTGTATGGAGAGGCGTTATAACCGAAGGCTTTAAAAAATGGCAACGCGGCGAAAAGGTATATAATCGGGATAAGGAACGCATCTCTCTCTACGTGTCTGAAGATACTAAAAACGAATGGACAAAATTTATAGAGTCAACTAAATATACTACCATCTCTAAATTGATTAGAGACAGCGTTAAGAATTACATTAAAGATAACAACAGCAAATTGAGCCCGCAAACCATTTCAAACATCTCGCACGCCCTCAAAGAGCCGCTCACTTCTATAAAAGGGTATTCACAACTTCTCTTGGAAAATTACAAGGACCAACTATCCGAAAATGTCATATCTACCGTGCGAAACATATTCGAACAATCCATTCATTTAGAAAACAAAATTATTAACTTCTTGGACAACATCAAGGGCCAAAGTACCAAGTATGACATATTACTCATTGAGGACGACATTGCTACCATACGACTCATTACGAGTTATTTTGAGAGCAAAGGCTACGTGTGTAAAGGCGTAGTTAGCGGTTTAAAAGGAATCGAAGAATTAAAAAACACTACGCCTAATTTGATCTTGCTTGACATTATCCTCCCGGATTTAAGCGGATACGACATCTGTCGAACAATAAAATCAAACGAGAATTATCGGGACATTCCCGTATACTTCCTAACCGCAATCAGCGGCTCTGAAGTGGAAAAACAGCTAAAAGAGACCGGCGCTGATGGATTCATTTTGAAACCTTTCAACTTCTCAGATTTTGACCCGCTCTTCCGTTACTTAAAGCAAAATCAATAAGTCCCAAAAAATGGGAGAATAGAAAACACCTAAAGATAAATATGTGATTTCCGTTCTTTTATATGTGAATTAGGTATTTCTGGAACCTATAAATCCATAGATCAAGTGTTTTTAAGGACGAGCTTTCTAATTCCTCTTTGGTGATTCCGAATACGTCCATGTCCGTCATCCCCAACGAGACCGCCAGAGTCGATTACATTTCGCTCGTTAGGTTAGTACGTTGTTGACTTTGGAAGATAACGAGGAGAAGAAAAAAACGATTTAAAAAAAACCGAAAGAGACCAAAAGGAAAAAAATCAATAGGGTAAAAATCAAAAGGAGGAAATCACAAAAAAAAAGAGAAAATACGTGAAAACCTCGGGGGTTCGGGGGTATTTAGACGCGGCGTTTACTCGCAGCGTAAGGGGTATTTTTGGCGGATCTCTCTGATCGTTTCGCAGCTTTTAATGGTTTCTGCGATATTGTGAAACACCTGGGGGTCTTTATGGAACACGTCGACGCCTTGGTCGTTGAGGACGCGCTGAAGGTCGGCTTGGAAGTCGGCTACGGCATATTATAAAAGTAAGGAGTTCCCCGTTCAAGTCAAGATTTCCCTCGATAAGACCGACCTCAAGCAACTCTACGAGCATTCTCTCCCACAGCGTCAAAGCACTACTTACAC
>WJKD01000885.1 GCA_014729315.1 Promethearchaeota archaeon
ATTATATCGTGATTTTTCATTTTTATGAGTTTTAGTTGGTCTTTTTTGACGCTAAAATTAGACAATATGTGCGAAACGCCAATTAGAATAGACCCTTTTATAATTGAATCGTCAATTGGTTTCCCTTTTGTAAAACTATAGGAATATAATAGAACACCTGACTTATGAAAAATAATCAGATCGTAAATTTTGTTTGTTAATTCAATAAGTAATTCGGGTTTTTTAACCATTACATAAAGAAGGAGCAATGCAGTTATTATATAAAAAACCAAAGTTAAGCTCCTAAAAAAAATTTTTAAAATTGAGTCCATCATAATGTAGTAGAGCGTATTAGAAATTATTACGATCGAAAAACCAATAATATTTCCATATAACTTTCTGGTTAATTTTTTATTCCGGATTCTTTGATAAGAGCCTATTTGAATATACCACATGAACACAATCGTAATCAAATCAAAAATTAAAATAAAATAAATTAACAAGGGATTTATAAAAATAAAAATATAGTGATCTCCTATGACTTTAATTGAAATTGATTCTGTTAATAAAACCACGCTCACAATCAATCCTCCTAAGAAAGCCATGACAAAAATCGCAATTAAGTTTACATGGTTATTTTTAATTATAATACTATTTATAGAAACGACAAGAGCCATAGATATTATTCTTATAATTAGTGCGTTAATCCAAAGTGTTAAAGCAAGCGATTCTTGGAATATTTTAACTGTGGATAATACTAATAGTGAAAAATAGAGAATTCCAACGGTTAAAAAGATTAAAATTAAGAGAACATTGTTTAATAAGGTTCCATAATTTTCGCCTCTACTTAGAATAATGTAAATCGCTACTATAGAAATAAAGGATGAAGTAAGGATTAATAGATAATTTTCAATCATAATGTGAAAATGATTCCTACACAACGGAATTTCAATTTAATACCTACCTTGATATAGTGTATGATCTTATAAATCTTTTTTTAACGAAATGAAATCAACTAGTCATCTTTTTTACATTTCCTTCTAACCATCCATTCTTAGAGTTAGTTCTAATATCGAAGGCAGAAACAAACGGTTTTATGTCCAATAGTGGGGTGTTATCTAAAATATCAATATCCGACACGCTTATGATATTATTTTCAATCTTAATCAGATTCAGAGTAGAGATTCCAATTGGATTTGGTCGAAAAGGTGTTCGGGTGGTGAAAACACCTAATTTTCTGTCAACTAAAAACGGTTTTGACTGAAGAGGTATCGGCAGTTTAACCATATCAAAGTAATAGAGACATATAATATGAGAAAATTTATCGAGGTCTTTTAGAGCTTCAGAATATTCAGGAAAGATCTCTATGGTTCCCAATGATTCCGACATGCTTGATTGGATAGGGATACCTTTTAGAGTCTTGAAGGGAGAGTGAATAATTCCAATAGGTTTAAAGATTATTCTTTTGGGGAATTTTCTTTCCTTAAAACTTTTAAGCTCTCTTTTTGTAATCTCCATAATGATCTGTATTAAATCTCTATTATTAAAGATTATTAAACTCTCACATTGATAAATAAATATATATAAGTAGCTTATTTATGATAGAGTTCTCGCATTTTCTCGAAAAGGAAAAGATTATTGAGAGATTAATCGATTACTATGGAATAAAGGATAGTAATAGTGAAATCTTGAACGATTTAAAAAGATTTCTCCGTGAGCTTAAATATTTAAATGAAAATAAGACGGAAAAATCGACATATAAAAAACCAATTGAGCTTTTAATCAAATTCTACGAGCTTAGAATGTCGCATCAACAAAGGAAAAAGTTAGGAGAATTCTACACATCTAGAGATATTGTAACCTATATATTCAATCAGATTGGTTACTCGTCTAAAATTAATATAGAAAATAAGAAAATACTTGATCCCAGTTGCGGTTCTGGAAGTTTTTTAGTTGAAGCGGTTTTAAGAATAATTCAATTCTTTCTTAACGAAGTTGATAAAAACAGTCTTAAAGATTTAAATTCCCAAGAAGTAAAGATTCTAATTTCTATGATTAAAAAAAATGTTCACGGTATAGACATAAATCCAATTGCTTGTATTCTATGTCAGATAAATATCCATTATGTTTTATTAGAAGCATATAAATGCTTAATAATTGATGGTGATTTTGAACTTCCGTATTTTAATATAATAAATAGGAATGCTATAAGTTATGATTTAGACGATGATTATAGTTTTATTGTTGGAAATCCACCTTATGTGTTTATCAGAAATATTCCTCAAAAAGAAAGAAGATTAATAGAAACTACGAAATTTTACACCAATCAAGGTCAGTATGACTATTACCAAATTTTTATAGAACTAGGAATCCGCAGTTTAAAAAATGATGGTTTTCTTGGCTATATAGTTCCAGATTCCCTCTTAGTACTCTCAAATAGAGAAATCCTCCGTAAATTTATCTATGAAAATACGCGGATAAAAGAAATTTTTCACACAGGACCGAAATTTGAGGATCCCGTTGTTTCAAATATTATTTTAATCCTTCAAAAGGATGAGAACGAGAATAGTAGGTTAAATAATAAAATCAACATTAAGCTAGCTAACTCAGAACAGAACTCGATAAAAAAAATAATACAGAAAAGATTTCAAAATCCAGGATATAAATTTTTAATTAATTTAAATGATAAGGACTTAACCATCTTGAATCATCTAAATTGTTTTCCTAAATTAAAGAATCTTAATCAAAAAGAAGGTTTTAAATTAAGTCTAAGTAGGGGAGTTGAATTAGCGAAAACTGGGGAGATAATTTATTGTGATAGATGCGAACTGTTTTATCCTATTCCTAAAAAAGCTTTAATTTGTCCAGAGTGTAGATC
>WJKD01000886.1 GCA_014729315.1 Promethearchaeota archaeon
ATTACATACGACGAAGCTATTCAATATCTCCTCGAAAATCGAAAAATAATCTTTGATAAGAAAGAATTTATTAAAAACATGGAAAAATTCGAAGGAATATTCAATAAGGGAAAAGCTAAAGAATTATATGATGAATTAAAGCAAAAGGATAGAAAAAGAGAGGAATATCTTGGAGGAAAATAAGATAGCAATTGATACTGGAGTGTTTATTGAATATATTGAAAAAACTAGATACGGAAAAAAATTTAAAAATAGTGTATTAATGGATCCAGGTATTAATGAGTATCATATTAGTCCATTAGTAGAAACCGAATTAAATTATCTGTTTTGTAGAAAATGGGGAGATAAACAAGGATTTTTAATGGTCAAGAAAATGCTTACCGGTTATTCGATTCAATCTGAGTCGTACTTACGTGAGGAGGCGAGCAGATTCAAATGCAAATATCCTATTTCTCTATCTGATTGCTATTCCTTATCAGTTGCTAAATTGAAGACAATTCCTATTTATTTTAAAATGGAAGAAGAACTTGATACTAATTTTGATGCTTTATCTGAAGAAGTAGAAATAAGGTTTATTGATTTTTTATAACATATTATTTACATTTCAGGAGAATTTCTTTGCTTGAAATTGAATTTTAGTATATGTTATTATGTTTGAATAAAACACGAATTCGATAGTAGCTTGAGTCATTAAAAGACCATTTTTTAAGAATTAATAATAGACATAGTAAAAATATAATTCTCTAGTTTAGGATTATGCTTTTTTTTAGAGCTTTGAAAATATCATTACCCATCAGTTAATAATTATTTTTATATATGTGAAGATTTTAATTTGAAAAAAATTAAAAATTTTGTTGATGTGAATTTGCACATTCGATATTTACTCCCGTACATATCGAGCTTAAGTCTAATTACAGATATTATTAAATACGAAGATATTTTAACTCTAGACTGGGTCTAGCTTAACACAGTTGCTAGGCTTTTAATTAACATAAATGTCAAGTTTTTAGAAGGTGAAATTATGCCAAAAAAAATCATAAGAGTAAATATGGAAACACTTGAAGCGAAATACGAAAATCTCCCCGAAGATTATAAAGCACTTGGAGGAAGAGCTCTGACATCAACTATAATATCAAAAGAGGTTGATCCTCTCTGTCATCCGCTTGGTCCTAACAACAAGCTCGTGTTTGCACCTGGCTTAGTAACGGGAACAAAAGCCCCTTCTTGCGGTAGAATCTCTGTAGGTGGAAAATCACCTTTAACGGGAGGAATAAAAGAAGCGAATGCTGGAACTAATTTTGCACACACATGTGCACAATTACAAATCGCTGCCATTATCATTGAAGGACAAGCAAAAGATGACGATTATTACATGTTAAAGATAGATAAGGATGGAGCTCAACTTATTAACGCTAATAAATGGTCTAATAAAGGACTTTACGAAGCATATAGCGAAATACGCAACGAATTTGGACAAGACATTAAGATAAGTGGTGCGGGAATCGCTGCAGAGCTCGGAGGAACTATGTCTGGAGTAGCGTTTAGTGATCCCGAAGGTTTGCCGAGTAGATATGCTGGAAGAGGAGGATTAGGTGCGGTAATGGCATCAAGAGGTTTGAAATTTATAACCCTTGATGGAACCGATGCGCCTGGTGTTGAAATCGCTGACGAAGATCAATTTAAAACAGGTATCAAAAAATTAGTGAAAGCTCTCGCAAGTCACGATGTTACGAAACCTGGTGGCGCACTTTCTTCTTTTGGTACGGATGTACTTGTTAATATCATAAACGAAGCAGGAGGTTTACCCCAGAGAAATTTTTCGGCGGGAAGCGACGATCGATCCTCAAAAGTTTCGGGAGAGAGCAAAGCTGAAGAAATAAAGAAGAGAGGCGGCGTACGACCACACGCGTGTAATACTGGATGCGTTATTCGATGTTCTGAAATTTGGACTAAACCAGGAGGAGAGGATCCCGTTGGTGTTTTAGAGTACGAATCAGTTTGGGCTTTGGGACCTAATTCCGGAATATATGAATTAGATACTATTGGTGAGCTCAATAGAGCATGCAACGACCTCGGATTGGACACAATCGAAGCTGGTGATACAATCGCAGTTGCCATGGACGGAGGTTTAATTGACTTTGGAGATGGTGAAGGTGCTCTAAATCTCTTGGAAGAGATCCGCAAAAAGACGCCTTTAGGAAGAATAATCGCAAATGGAACTGAATTTACTGCAAGAGCTTTTGGAGTCAGTCGAGTTCCAACTGTAAAAGGTCAGGGATTACCAGCTTACGACCCTCGCGCGATAAAAGGCATTGGGGTAACTTATGCTACTACACCGATGGGCGCTGATCACACCGCAGGTTACGCCATAGCAACAGAAATTATGGGGGTTGGAGGCCAAGCCGATCCTCGCGATACGAATAAATCAGAATTATCGAGGAATCTGCAATTAGCTACTGCTTCAGTTGACGCTGTCGGTTATTGTCTTTTTATTGCGTTTGCAATTTTAGACATTCCTGAAGGATTAGAAGGCGTAGTCGAATCCGTCAATGGAGTGCTGGGGACAAACTTAACTGTAGAGGACGTGCCAAAAATAGGTCAACAAATCATAAAAACAGAACGGGATTTTAATAAAGCCGCTGGTTTTACAACGGCCGACGATAGACTTCCTGAATTCTTAAGAAAGGAACCTATTGAACCGACTAACGAAGTATTTAATGTCACCGACGAAGAATTAGATAAGGTATGGAAGAGCTTATAACATCAATGTCGATCAAATTAAAATTGTTTGGGGATTTGAAAAAGAAAAGTACTAAGCAAACTGAAAATATAGGTGTGCCCACTATATTAAAGATTAGCTCGGATGGAATTGAATATATTAGCGATATTTTGGACAAATTTAAAATTAAAGAGTCTGAAGTAAGCCATATTTTTGTGAACAATCGATATTCGGGACTGCGAAAAAAAGTTGCATCAGGCGATACCGCCGCTTTATTTCCGAAAAATATGAGTTTGTTATATAAATGGTATTTCACTAAAGAAGAGGATCGATGATAGACAACGGTAAGATCGAGGTTACAGTAAAGTTATTTGCTGATTTCCTGGATTATGGACCAGCAAAAACGAATTTAACGCTTCTCAAAGGAAGTACGATTAATACTATTTTAGAAAAGTATAATATTCCCAAGGAAAAAACAAAGATGATAATTCTCGTAAACAGGATCCCCAAATACGATCGAAACATGACGCTTCATGATGGAGATACCATTGCCTTATTCCCGCCCCTCGCGGGTGGCTAAAAAATTAACATAATTTTTTTCTCTTTCTTATTGTTTTCTTTCTTATTTGATAGAATATTCAAAATTTAGGTAAGAAGAATTTAAAGGTGATTAATTTTTACTATTATTATTAGGTGTTTCTAAATTATACAAAATAATATAATAAAATAATTGAAACCAAGATATTGATGTTAATTTTGTTAGCATATTTTAGAATATTAAACACGATTGTCATCAATTTCTTACATACATTAATTTAACAGAGGATAATAAAGGATGGAGCCAAAATATATTAAAATGGGAGTGACGACTTGTTATTTACTTGAATGTGAAGAAGGCTATTTACAGATCGATACGTCCTACCCTGCTGAATACAAGAAGTTCAAAACTAAGTTAAATAAAAAGTATAATATACACCCCTCAGAAATAAAATTCCTATTGTTAACTCATCATCACGACGATCATGCAGGATTCGCAGCTGATTTCCTAAATAATACTAATGCAAAACTTATAGTCCATGAAAAAGCAATCCCTCAGCTGAAAAAGGGAAAATCCGAGGAAGGAGAATCTTCCTATTATGTTAATAAGAGAGTTAAAACTATCATGGGTTTATTCGAGAAGTTTCATAAGTTCGAATTTCCTCCCGTGACTCAATTTAGTGAGGATTACATAAT
>WJKD01000887.1 GCA_014729315.1 Promethearchaeota archaeon
ATTATGAGGTGGCGTTTGAATGTAAGGCAAAACTAAGATTGTTAAGCTCCCTAAAAATACGCTCGTAAAAATCCCCTCAACTAAAGCTACTAAATTAGTTTTGCTAAGCATCGTTTTTTTCATCATCTCTTTGTCGATTTGATATTCGTATTCCACTGAATCGTCTTTAAGGGCGCTCCTAAGTTCTTGTCGTTGAGCACCCCGCTTAGGCTCGCTAATCTTAGTAAAAGTACCTATTCCAGACAATATTAAAGCTAAGCCCGTTAATAAGAAAAAAAGTCTCCAAAAGCCTAACTCTACAAATAGACCTGAAATTATAAATCCTACGAGTTGAAATATCATTCGAAAAATAGAATGAATCCCAAAAAAACGAGAGCGTTGAGACTTCGGAACGATATCGTGAGCAATTGACGCTACGTTAGGAAAATTACCTCCTCCGAACAAACTAAATAACACGGTAAATGCGTAAAAATACCACCATGTAGTTATACCTTGACCTTCGACGGTAAAACTTAACATGATCATACAAAACCCGCGCATAATGGCTACCATAAGGAGGATCTTCATCCTATTTATCCTATAATTATCTATTATACGACTAAATATGATTCCGGATATTGAAACTCCCCAAAGGAGGCTTGTAATCAATATACCCATCTCAAGAGCGTGGAACGGATCTTCAGGCCAAAACAGCGAAGAAAGAGGCACAACAAGAATATATATCCCACTGAAAGCCATCGAGAAAAACCCAATTAAGGTATACATCGGCCATAATTTTTTCATTAATGCTATTTCTTGGACATTTTGATTTTGTTCCGTCATCAGGAGTGCTTAAACTCTTTTTCTCTTATCTAAATAATTAAAATATCGCTTAAAATATGAAGTTGATTTATTCCGTATTTCCAAGACCAACTTGGGTTTTAAAAAATTAAAAAGAAAAAGGAAAATAAAAGAAATTGTAATCTAAGTCATATATTAAGTAACTTGTAATTACTTTTTGATCTGGATATAGGTAAAGATATTGACGCAATCTAATACGATTAAGAGAATGGTGTTAATCCAAGTATGTATTCTGTATGTCGGAGAGAGCGGAAACACGATGAGCTGCCAGAAATCTAAAAGAATAATTACAGATACCCACGCAATAGCTATTTCGATTAGTAATTCAATTTGTCTCATGTCTGCTCTTGTAACGACGATTAACGCAAATACTCCTAAAATAATTAATGTTGCGCCAAAAGCTCTCCAATAGTAAGGGTCGAAATAAAGCGCATCTTCTAAATTTGCGTATATACCAGGTATCACGAGATATAAAAAGCCAAAAATAAAGGCTGCTACGCTATTAAATAATAATACGATTTTTACCAATTTAGAAATATTATCAGTCATGTGAAACTCACCTATTTTTTAGAACGTATACATTGAATTTAATTGTTATTAAAAGAATTAGGAAATTAATGATCCTTGCGATTATATTAAAAATAATTATAATATTCCTTAATTTAACTAAACTTAACACAAAAATCCTCGAGAGCTTCAGAAACTTCGGGCGTGAGGTGATGCTCGATTTCGCAGCATAAGTTCTCGACTAAAGGTTCGTCGTGGATTTTTAAGACATTTTCAAAAAAATCTTTAAGTAAATTATACGAATCGATCATTTTTTCAGCAATTTTTCTCCCTTTTGACGTTAAGCGAAAAGATCGTCTTGGTTTCCACGAGATCAATCCTTTATCTTTTAAATTGTAAAGCATGTTGGTAACTGACGACGGTTTTACTTCTAAAAATTCTGAAATCTCAGAATTTGTACACCATCCTCCCCTATTCTTTTTGGAAATTAACCAAATTGCTTTTAAATAATCCTCGTAGCTTTCTCTAATTTCTTTCATTTGCTTAATTTTATTAAGTATTAAAAAAAATAAAAAAAAATTATTCAGATTTTTCCAATTCTTGAATTCTCTTTGAGATGTCTTCCATTGCGTTTTTGATACCGCTCATTTCGGATTCAAGATATTGCTTCTCTTGCTTTAGCATCTCTAATTGACTTTCGGGCGTATTTGGTGGAACATATTGAACGGGAGCAACTGTTCGTGGGTAAGCTGGAGCTGGATAACTCCAATAACCTGCACCCCGTCCCCATCCAAAACCTCTTCCCCAACCGAGCCCTCGTCCGCCTCTACCTCTTCCCCCGCCTCTACCAAGTCCCATGCCTGGGCCTTTCATGTATCCAGGCGTGCTATATCCTGCACAATACCCTAAACCTCTTCCGGTCATAGGACCTAATCCTCCTGGTCCTGTTCCATCTCCTCTAGGCATTTTTTTCTTTTTCACCTCATTTTGGTTCTATAATCTTTTTATTTTTTGAATGATTATTCTTAATTGTTCTAAGATAATTATATGAATTCAAATATATAAATATTGTGAATAATTATTCACTCAATATATTCTGAATAATTATTCAGAAAGGCTTCTTTTCGTCTTTACCGTATAATTTTTTGAAAAAAGAGGAATTACAGAGAAAATTACCATGTGAGACAAAAAAACAAACAAAAAAGATTTTCTTCTAATTATCAGTACTTGACTAAATAATAATACACCCCTCTCCTATTAATTCTTTTGTTCGACAAAATGTTGAGAGAGGCGGCCCGGTATTCATGAAATAGTGAAATGCATTCAGTAAGACGCGCTTTAAATCTTCTTTATAATACGCTTTTGGTTCTTTCGCTAACCAATACCTCTTTTGGTGGAGAAGTACATTCGCAATTATCCAGAAGTTAACCAACAACAAGCTGAGGATAAAATAGAAATTGCGCACATTCGGGTCGGCACTGGTCGAGTACATGACGAAGGGATTCCCTTCTCGATAATTAATCTCTATCCGCCATCGATCTCCGTAATCACTTCGAGTTTTATAAAATGTGTACTTTTTCTTAACGCTCGGCGAATGGATCACGCGATTTGTCGCTAACACGAATATGTCTGCTAAAATCTCGCTTAAAGGTCTGGTTCCATTGCGATACTGAGCTCTAAGCTTGCCAAAGTTAATACCTTTTTTTCCATAAAAGGCTACTTTAAACGTAACGGACGAATAACCTTTTCCTTTCGTGTATTGCCCTTTCATCTTGTAGGATTGAACCCTCGCCTTTGGGTCTTTTAATGCCGATTCTTTCTTCTTCCTTAACTTCTCGGACTCTTTTACGGGGACAATATATTCAATGAGCTTTCCGTCTAAATAATCGAAGATCCATTTTTGGTAATATTCTTTATCCATTGCTATTAGGTCTACGATAAATCCCAAGGATTCGAGGAATTCAACCATCTTTTTCACAAACTCTCCTGCTTTTTCGCCTTTTTTCCGCATTTCGCTTCCCACCTGCATTTCCCGTCCTTTTAAAATGATGCTACATGTATGCCAAAAATGAGCCTTTTTCGTCCCTTTTTCGGCTTTTATGCCAATCACGTGAGGATTATCCTTCTTTCCGTAATATAGTTCTTTATGAAAGTCAAACGCGATATTTAATTTTTTTGGAATGAATTGTTTCTTCAATAACAAGGGCAATATTTCTCTTGAAATGTCTAAAAGTGCTTGATTGGCTTCTTCCATCGGAAAATGTTTCGCATACTCCCTCATTTGAGAAGGATGGGGTATCGGTCGTCCCGTGTCCATCGGAAGTGCCGACCTTTTCTTCAACAAAGCCCCTAATTTTTGGTTCAATATTTGAGTTCCCACTCGATGACTATTGCCCACTAAAGCATTAAAGAGAGTAACGATAGGAAACTCTTCGCAAGAGTGTCCGTCGTATCGTTTCCGCTGTGGCTTGCAAAATGACTTAATAATGGAGACCAAAAGCTTTTTATGAAACCTCGTACCCATATTTAATTGGGAAAAAGAAGAACGTGGATTTTTCCAAAGATAGTTATTTTTAATCGTCATAAATTTAACTATCTTCTTTTTCCTATTTTAATTTAGCGCAGCAAGAGAAGACAGTATTCAAACTATTTTTGTCGGTTGAATCAAGTACTGATTATTTAATTTTATATCTCTTTAAATGATTATAGTTGCTTCTGTCTTAAATTAAATACAAAAATAAATCTTGTGAGAAAATTATACTATGAAGTAAGATAATCTGCGTTTTATTAATGAAAATTCACATTTTTCTCTCGTTGAAGATAAATTCCCTCTATAAACTAACCCTAAATATTAAATATTTATTAATCACTAATTATTATGAGATAAAGAATTCGTGGTTCAGCATTAAAGTATAAAACGACGCTTGGGAGGATCCGGTAATTGGAATTAAATCAGATTAAGAGAAATTTGGAAGAATCGAATCTTCTAGAAAATTTTGCAGAATTATTTGATGGATATATTCTTATTGCTGAAAAAAACGAGATCGTTGATTTTTATTTTAAAAACAAGGAAATTTCAACCTCGTTCAAAAATATACTTGAACTAGAGAATGGATTTCTAAATATCATCTCTAGTTTAGCTGAGCAAAGAAGTCAATCAAAAATCAAGTCAATTTTAGAAGGGAAATATTCTCAGTTAGTAGAACTGGATTTATATATAAATGGTATGATTCATAGTTTTGAATCTTATTTTCTTTTTATTTCAAAAACTAATTTCTTTATTTTATTTCGCGATATTCGAGATAAATACAAAATAATTAAGGAGAAAGAAAAACACATTTTAAGAAATTTTATGGACTTAATCCCTTACGCTATTGAAATTAGAGATCCTGAAGGATATTTCATTACGGCTAACAAAGCTTTCTTTGAAATGTGGAACGCTATTCCTTCTTCTAAACATAGTATTCTCAAAGATCATCACACTGAATACGAAAAACAAGCTGTAAGGGATGCTTTTAAGGGTAAAATAACGAGAGTTGGAGAAAGTTATTATAACCCTCATCTTGCCCAACATAGTGCTCCCGATAAATATTACTGGGTTAATGTAGTGTGTTTTCCAATTTTCGAATCCGACGGAAGGATAGAATCTGTAGGGATTATGTACGAAGATATAACTGAACGCAAGGAGGCGCAATTGAAAGTCGAGGAATTAAAGCAAGAACTTAAGGATAGGGTTAGCAACAGAACGATTAAGTTGGAAAATTCGGAAAAAAAATATCGAAAAGCCTATAGAAGGGCCAATTGTTTTAAAGGGCTTTTTAACCACGATATTAGCAATATCTTTAATAGTATTAGCAATTCCATAGAGCTATCCCATTCTATGCTATCGAATGGAGGGGATAAAACACAAATCTTAAAAAATTTCGAATTGATTGAACAACAGCTTAGACGAGGTAAAAAACTGATATACAATATAAGAAACTTATCTGAAATTGAAGAATCAGAGATGCCCATCATCCCGATTAATGTTTTTGAAAATATGAACAGCGCAATTGAGTTTGTTAAGTATACCTTTCAACAAAGAAACCTCAAAATAAAGGTCGATTCTGAGGATTCAGAGATTGTCGTTCAGGCAAATGAATTGTTACTCGATGTGTTTGAAAACATTTTGATCAACGCTGTTGATTATAACGAGCAAGAGGAGGTCTTGATCGAAATTAAAATAACTAAATACCAATTTGAAGGTAGAAAATATGTAAAATTTGAGTTTAAAGATAACGGATTAGGTATTGAAGACGAGCGAAAAAGGATTATTTTTGAAAAAGGTGAAAATCGAAATAAAAACAGCAAGGGACTTGGACTTGGTTTGTCGCTGGTATCAAAGTTTCTAGAAATGTGTGAGGGTAAAGTGTGGGTCGAAGACAGAGTCCCGGGAGATTATACCCAAGGATCTAACTTTATTGTGTTAATTAAAGAAGCGTAGCATCATAAAGAGGTCTTTTTAATTTTTTTATTAATCCAATTGGCTTAATATTTGTATTTAATAAAACGAAAATGCAGCATTATTTTAATGAGTCGAGAAAGTTTGGAAGATAAGGCAAAGAAGTCCTTTAAATGGTACACCTATGTCGATCAGAAATTGAATCAAAAATTAAAAAAATTTATCAAAGAACACGGGATCAAAAGTAAAGCAGAAATGATACGGAAGGGATTGGAATCATATTTAAATTACGCGACTGAAATATTGAGTGATAAAAAAGAAAATGCCTTACCCTACGATAAATTAGTTAATGAAGAAATTGATAAAGCTCTCAGTGATTTTCCAAAATATAATGGATATTACGAAGAATTTAAACAAAAATTATCGCCTCTTAAGATTTCGGTGTTAATGTTAGAAAAGTTTGAAGAAATGCCTGAAAAAATGAAAGAACACATCAAGCGACTTAAAAAAGCAGTGCTAGACTTAGAACAATCTGTTATGGTAAGATTTGAACAACCCTCTCCACTTCGATTTCAAAATCGGTTTGACATCATGCATGTTGAGGATAATGAACTCGATAGAGAAACAATAAAAGCATATTTCGAAGGAAAAGGCTTGACGGTTTTGACGGCGGCTACGAGCGAAGAAGCGATGGAAATATTAAAATCGGCGACACCAAGGTTAGTTTTAGTAGATCTTAATTTGACTAACAGTGAATTAAAGGGAGATGAATTTTGTAAACGGTTAAAGGAAATGGAAGAGTATGAAGAGATTCCCGTTATTATCATCTCTGCGTTTGTTTCAAGATTAGAGAAATCTAGACTGTTGTCTGAAACCCAAGCAGACGACTTGATCTTTAAACCAATCCGCATGTTAGCTGAACTGGATAAAGTAAAAAAATATTTATAGGAATTGCTGAGATACGGTTTAAATAATCCTTATCTTCTCGGTCTTGTTCTAACCAGTTATATTATAGTACTCTATTATCACTCTAGATTAAGGATAATAAAAATTTTTAGCGGTAAAAGACAACAATTTGGTAACAACTAATTCATATTTACACCTAATAAACCCTTTTTCAATCCAATTTATGGTATTGAAGCTTAGCTTACACCGTCGAGTATAAAAGATAATCTAATCATACATTATGTTAAGATTCTTGTTATTCTAAAATAAATAAGGTTAGCTATTTAGAAAAAGGTGAGAGGTCTAAATTATGCATCTAAAAAAAAAACTATTCTATACAATTTTCATTTTGACTATTCTAATTAACACTACAGTGTTTTTTATATTGTTTCCAAAACCTGATACGAGTAATGAAGATCTAAAAATGGAAACTGTTGAAAAATCAGAAAATCCAAAACCGTCAGCCCAATATACGCTTAATTATGGTGATAGTTGTTATATATGTTCGGCAGGAGAAATCGACGATCACATTGAATGGGAATTTTCAGGCAGTAATCAATATGTTGGATTATGTGCTTATGCGATGAATGACGAGGAATATACTGAATTCGCTAGTACCAGAGACTTAGGTGGTACTTATGAGCTTAGGAATGATTTTATTAGCGCATCGGGAAGCTGGAATGTTCCATATGAAGATAAGTGGTACTTTGTAATATATCATCAGGATGAAACTCATGAAGCTACAGTGGTTACTTACGACGCAGGGTTTTATTCGACTCCGGTTGGTGGAGGAGGAACCGGTGATGACGATACTTCTTCATCAACTAGCACCGATGACACAAATAGTCCGTCTTCGATTAAATCATCAGAAATGAATTCATTATTTACATTCCTATTTATAATTTTCATGATCATTATCGCTGTTGCGTTTACCTACGGAGCGTATCATTATCTCAAAAACGCTAAAACCCCTCAGGAATTACATAATAGATGGCAAGATGTTCAAGGAGGATATAACAATTTAGGTAATACAATAAGTTCAGGGTTGAGCGGAGATTATGGTGGTGCATCAAATTCACTGGGAGAATTCCAAGGAAACGCAGAAAATGTGTTTAGAGGCAATATTGAAGACGAGTATGGTGA
>WJKD01000888.1 GCA_014729315.1 Promethearchaeota archaeon
ATATGCAACCTTCAAAGATTTATAGGATAAAAATATTAAAGTTTAATTGTATTTGATCCTTATGTTACTAAATCTATTAAGATAAGTTAATTAAATTTCTTCAATCTAAATATGGCACAACAAATTATGGTCCCTGGTGCAGTAGGCGTTGCGGTGAAATGTAAAGACGGTGTAGTGCTTGGGAACGATAAAAGGGCTACTTGGGGGTATACGGTGGTTAATAAATCCACACAAAAGGTTTTTAGGATAACCGATTACATTGGAATCGCTGCGTATGGTCTTATCGGCGATTTTCAAATGTTAGTTAAAATTATGAGAGCTCAAGCAAACCTTTATAAATTAGAAGCTCGCGACCGCATTTCGACACGAAGCATGGGAAAGCTTATTTCAAACTACTTATATTCCAGAAAAATGTTTCCGCTTTACACAAATCTTGTTATCGCCGGAGTAGATACTGATGGTCCCAAGTTATATACTTTAGATGCAATCGGTTCCTTAATGCCCGACGATTATGGAACAGCTGGAACGGGAATGCTTTTATCGATAGGGATTTTAGAAGCAGAATATAATCCTGATATTACAGTTAGTCAAGGCGAAACCCTCGTTGAGAAAGCGATAAGTAATTCATTAAAGAGAGACGCGATGAGTGGAAATGGAATCGACCTTCTCACGATAACTAAGGATGGCGCTATGGAGAAATACATAGAAATAGAAGAGTTAGGAGAATAAGAGATTTTTTATAATATTAAGTCGCTTTTTCTTTATATTTAAATTGCTCATCACATTATCTATCTCAATACTTTAAAAATTAAACCTCAACATTCTTTAATTTTTATTGAAACTTAAATCAAGGTGAGCTCAATGAAGCTTGTTAAAAACGAATTTGTCAGAGAAACAGACGTAAAAGGATTTTTGAAGGACGAGATATTGGAAGTAAAGAGAAAGGTATCAGATTTTAAAGCGAAAAAGATCAACGAAGAATTATTTTCTGAATACTTAGATTCCAAATTTCCTATAGATAATATTGACAGTTTTAATCTATATCTAACTAAGATAAACAGTTTCTACGATAAATTTCTTATTAACAGGGAGCAAAAACAAGTATACGATCTCCAATATTTAGATATTAAAAAGGAGATTTCAGAAGAAATAGAATTAATCTCTGAATCTCTAATAAATCTTAAGCTAAATGCTCAAAATATCTTAAGATTTTTGAAGAAAAATGAATATTTGGATACGCTTATTTCAGATATCGAAAAGAATAAAGCCATAATTAAAATTTTGCGCTCTAAAGTTAATATCTCTTCAGATAAAATCAATCGTTCATACGAAAAGTATGCTCAAATATGGTTTGAAGTAAGTAAATTAAAGAATTCTTATATAAAAGTAAATTTTCTTCCCGATTCCATGGAGTTTTGGAAAGAATTCATGGAACTATACGAGTATTTGGTTAATTTACACCTTGACGAAAAGGGAAAAAAGAAGCTTAGGAAAAAAAAGATAGACTTAAAGGTTTATTTTGACGAGATAGCTAAATTTTGCGTAACTAAGAAGGGCTATAGCGATTCCTTTTATTCGAATATTGTTGGTTTATTGATTAATAATAATATTTTTGAAGAGTTAAAAGGAAAAGAAGAGGAATTGGACGAATATAGAAATATTCTTGATAGAAAAGAGATAATTTCCCAAATAGAGAGTTATTTAAATCCAATTATCGTTGAATTGCTAAAGGATATATTTTCAAATGTAATTGAAAAAATTTCAGATTTAGATAACAAGTATAAATTAGAGGAAAACAAAAAAAATGTCAATTTAAATGTTCTTTTTAAAGAAAAAGCAAGCGTAATCCTTCCCAAACTTATTGAATATTATTTGAATGGAATTGAAAAACAATATCAGGAAACGATTAACGAAATCACTCAATCTACTGAGCTTGAGGCGATTAGAAACGAATATTCAAAAATTATTGAGGATTTAAAAGCCATCCTTAAGGATTTTACTAGTTATATTGTGCGTTATGAACCGCTTTTAAACCCTTACGAAGAGGCAGTATTATCGTTGAAAAAAGGTCTCTCTAATATTGAAGAGGAATTAAATCGAAGAAAAGAGGATTATCTGAATTATTTAAAAGCGATTAAAAACGAGCGAATCCGCAACGACGTGCGGAACTTCATATATGATAAAATTAATGAGATAAATACTCTAATGGAGAAATATCAGGATCAAGCGTCGGAAATAGTTAGGGAAGAATTGCCCCAACTAAAAAAGATGCGGGGAGTTCTAAAAAATTATAAAAATAATGTTCAATCCATCAAAGAGCAAGTTTATAAAAAAGTTGATCAATTTCGAGAAAAAGATATAGACCTATATCAAATTATTAAGCAATGGGAAAAGAATTTCACTTTAAAGCGCCAACAATTAAATTTCCTGGTTGGATTACTACTTAAAAAACTTTTTAAAAATTTTAAGGAATTAATGGAAGAAGAGCAAACGATCTTCGACAAAATGAGCGAAATAACGGACAATCAAAATGAGGAAAAATCTATTCCCTTAAATTTTGCCTTATCTGAATATCTTATTGATAAATTATCTGAAAAAGAGTTGAACGAACGAATAAACGAAGTAAACAAGAAAATAATGAGTTTAAAGAACGAGATAATCCTCTACGAATCCGAATTATCAGATTTAGAAACTACATTATCCGATAGAGTTAAGTTAAAGGAAGGAATCGATCGCGACAATATTCAGTGTAGTATTTGTAGAAAAAAAATTAATTTAGGGAAGGATAAAATAGTTAAATGCCCATTTTGCGACGCTGTTTACCATTACTTATGCGTAGCGTTTTGGCTCTCCAAATATAATTCATGTCCTAGTTGTCAGAATAAGTTTTTAGATCCTAATGCGGGATTATACGAGCAGGATCAAACAGATTCTTTACAAGACGACTAGAAAATATATAATCATAACATTATTTCTAAAATTACTTATTTAGAGATATAACTTAGGGAATGTATTTATTTTACAAAATTCAAAATAAGCGGGATAATTTTAAGTGATTTGATTTAAATTGAAACAAAAGTTCTATTTTAGTTGTATTTTTACAAATTTAGAAACTTCGTTTCCTCTTACTGCGAAATCAGCATCAATATATAAAGTTATTGCGTGAAGTGGAATCTGATGCTGGCTATGACAATGGATATATTTGATCGGCCAATGATGAATCTTTTTTTTAAGCTTTTCAATTTCCTCGAGGTCAATATCTTTTCCGTATATTCTTTTGCCGCAGATAGGACAAATTGTTAATAATTTTTTAGCTAAATACTGGCGAATATTTAGATTAGTATCTTGATTACTCATTTTTAATTAAATCCCTTTTCTTTCGTATCGATGTTAGTATAAAAATAGGGAATAGAATTTAATTAAAAATGTTTAGTAATATAGAAGTAATACGAAAAAATGAAGTCTTTAAAATATTAAGAAGGGCGTTTTGTCTTGATTTGATGTTTTGGAAGAGATTTCAATTTTCTTATTTCAGAATCTAATCTTTCACGATCTTTTCTCAATGAATCTTTTTCTGATTCTATTTTATCTCGTTCTCGCTTTATTCTCTCTTTTTCTATTTCAATTTTAGACTTCTCATCTTCAATTTTGCCAAGCTGAGAGTTGATTCTTGATTCAATTTTGTTCTTTTTGCTTTCCAATTTATTTAAATCTCCTTTTAAACTCCTAATATCGTTCTCTAAATCTCCTTTATCTCTATTGAGAGATTCTTTCTTTTTTTCTAATCGATTGACATCTGATCGAATACTTTTCAGTTGAGATTCTTCTTTTTTTCTAGTTTTTTCCAAATCTTTTTTCTCTTTTTTAAC
>WJKD01000889.1 GCA_014729315.1 Promethearchaeota archaeon
TGACTGCGATTTACTCATCGTTTTAGGAAGCTCGCTGTTGGTATATCCGGTAGCGTTTTATCCACACAAAGCGTTGAGCTGTGGGGCTAAATTAGCGATAATAAATATTCAAAAAACTGATTTAGATAAAAGCGCAGATGTGGTAATTCACGAAAAAATTGGAGACATCCTTCCGAAAGTTATTGAACGAGTTGAGCAAAAATTACAAGATGATTAAGTTGATTCTCAAGAATTCCAAGAGATACCAAAATAATATTTAATTTTTTAGATGTTTTAAAGAAAAATGTTTTAAATATAAGCAAATTGAAAGAAACTAATCCATTTAAAAAATATTTTCAGTATTTAAAGTGTTTAAAACCGTTATTACTGAGTCACCATCCCGTTTGCGATAAATTTAGCAATCATGTAATAACTATCGGGAAGAAAAAATTGTGTATTGGATGCTTTATCGGCTATCCAAGCACGATTATTGGAATTATAATTCTTTATTTTTCTGATTTAATAAATATTCTCGATAGAACCTTATTTCTTTCAATAGGCACTCTCCTTCTATCAACCTTTATATTAAGTCTCTTAAACTTAGCTGAGATCAAGATCGTTAAAATTATCCAAAAGATATGCCTAGGACTCGGAGCCGCTTTTTTATTTTGGTGGATCTGGACTCTAAGCAATTTTTTTTTCTTGAATTTGATTTACTTTTTGTTAATATTCGGTTTTTTATCTGCTTTATTAAATGCTTATCATACCTATGGCTGGTATAGAATTTGTAGAAAATGCGAACACTCTTTAAATTGGAGGGAATGCCCATCAGGGTTCCAGAAAATAATGCAATGTTTTGAAGAACACGGATTGGATAACATACTTCCCCTTCGAAAAGAAAATAGTCAGAAAACTTGAGATTACATGATTTTCAGGAACATTATAAAAATTGTAAAAAAAATAGATAGATTTTAGAAATTTTTAAAAGATTTTGGATTTTATTACTTTTTTTCTTCCGCTCTTAAGACCTTTTTATCAATTTTTCCAACAGCCGTAAGCGGAATTTCTTCGGTAATCTCAATTTGTTTAGGAACTTCGTATGGTGCGCATTTTTCCCGAGCAAAATTAATGAAATCTTCTTTTACAGCTTCTTTATCACCATCAAACTCATAGTCGGGATCTAATTGAATATAAGCTTTTACGATTTCAGAACCTGGTCTATCAGGATTTGGTAATCCGATTAAAGCGATCATACCAACAGCGGGATGTTTTGATAAAACATCTTCAACTTTACTTGAAAATACTTTATAACCCCCAACGATTATCATATCTTTCGTACGATCGACTATTCTTACATATCCATCCTCGTCCATTATTCCCACATCGCCAGTATGCATATAACCATCTTTATCGATTGCTTTTTCGGTCTCTTCGGGTTTATTATAATATCCTTTCATAACTAACGGACCTTTTACGCATATTTCACCCGCTTGACCTAGTGGAACGGGTTCCCCCGATTCAGGATCGACTATTTTAAGTTCGACGTTTAAGAAGGGCATACCTACAGTTCCTAATTTTTTTTCTCCAATGGAGGGGTTCATCGTTGAGACGGGAGATGTCTCCGTCATTCCATATAATTCAAGTAACTTTCCTTTTCCAATTATACTCTCCAATACTACTTGAGATTCCTTAGGAAATGGAGACGCTGCTGAGACACAAACTCCCAATTCCGAATGGTCCAATTCCTTGAACTTTGGATTTTTAATTAGCATTTGATACAGCGACGGGACATTTACCAAATTCGTAACTTGGTATTTTTTCATTTCTTTACATATATGATCGGTGTCTCGGGGATTAGGTATAAGAATCTGAGTCCATCCTGCAAACACTGCAGCTTCTGTTACTGTTAGACCCGCTATATGAAACATCGGAAATCCAGAAAGCATGACCCCTTTACCTCGTTCCCATTGCAACCACTCAATAATCGATAAAATATTTGAAACGCAGTTTCTATGAGTCAACATTGCTCCTTTAGGAGGTCCTGTAGTTCCACCAGTGTATTGTATCCAACCCACATCGCCTGGCTTAATATCTACATTTACAGGAACTGTTGGATAGACATCCAAAATGTCTTTATGGAAATCTAGAACGGTTTTACCTGGAATAGGCTCAACTTTGCCTTTAGGTACCTTTCCCAGTAGTTTACCTAAAACTTGCTTTATTTTTGGTAAAAAACTCGCAACATTCGTAGCTACAACTAATTTGGTTGATTCAATTTTGCTAGCGATCTTGGTAATATGACCTTCAAAAATTGCATCAAGAGTCAATAGGCCAACTCTTTTTCCACCAGAACCCAAATCATTTAGTTGATATTGAATTTGGACGGCGGAAAGAAGTGGTGATACTCCAGATACGATACAACCGGCTTTTAAAGTCCCAATCAAGCCAATAAGATATTGGGGTGAGTTAGGTAAGTTGATACCGACTACATCACCCTTTTTAAAGCCATTATCCATTAACATATTAGCAAATTGATTAGAATACTCATCCAACTCCTTAAATGTGACTTCTACTCCTAAATACGAAAACGCCGGTTTATCTGCGAAATCAACAAATGTTTCTTTAATCATTTCAGGGTAGGTAGTTTCGAATTCTTTCGGATCTATGTCTTCTAATCCAGGATCCCAGTTTTTTTTCCAAAACCTTGATTCATAAACATTTTTCTTTTCTAATTCACTCATTGAATTTTCTCTCTTCTAATTAAATTGTGATTATTATTATTATTGATATTTTGTTTTATAAAGTTTAATCTCCAAAAGTGATTTTAAAAAAAATTTGCAATTTCGAATTAAATACCTAAAGAAATGATAAAAATCAAAAATTTTAATTAAAAACGGTTAAGAATAGCAAGATAGTCATTCGGGTTAAGATAAAATAATTTGCATTTTTTAATCCATTTTTTAGGGCTTTTTTTTATAGAAATAGAAATAATTAACTTTATTAATCTTCTGAATTAAAAAATAATAATCGTTTTCATATCATATTTGAGATTAATTAAAAAGAATATTAGCGTAACAAATATGTTAGCTCAAAGACCCGTGCCGTGGATTGGTTTAACCGTTGGTATTTTAATTGTTTTTATACTCATTATCTTTTTTGTAGTGCTTTTTCTCTATACTATTTTCCTTAAAATCTCTTTATCATTAGTGTCTTCAAAAAATAACGATTTTGGTGCGGTATTTATAACTGCATTACTTTGCGCTTTGGTGGGATGGATTCCGTGCCTTGGCTGCATTCTTCAATGGGTTATCATAAATTCTCGGCACGAGACGGGATTTGGAATGGCAATCGTGGTATGGATTTTAGCGATCGTGATCGGATGGATTATTGGTTTCTTTATCGCGTGGGCAATCATCGCTACAATATATGGCGTTTCACTTTTTTAAATTATTTTCCTATCATTTTCGTTTACTTCTTATATTAGATTTAGTCTATCAATTGGATTTTTCAATATTTTTTGATGGAGTAACAAATAGTCAACTAACTTAAGTTGCAATAGAGAATGAAGTAAAATAAAAAAATAAAAGAATTAGTTAAATGTTTCAGAGTATTATTGCCGCAGCACCTAAGAGAAATCCTATAACGAATATCAAAATTAAAGTTATTATAACTCCAAATACAATAGCTATAATAGTGACCGCAATAGCACCGCCAAATCCAGTTTTATGTCGGGCAGCTATAATCGCCCAACAAATGAGTAATCCTACTAATAGTGCTATAACTAACCATAAAAGTCCGCTAGGTAGAAGCCATATAAGTAAAAAGAACACAACTGCACATAATATAGCGGTAATAAACGCCTGACCAAATGATTGGTTTTCCGCATCTACGAAACTCAAGGCAAGTTTGAGAAAAATAGTGATGAAAAGCAATAAGAAGATAAACAAAAGTACTAAAAGGATTATAGATGCTGTCGCGCTACCAATTTGTCCTAACATTTTTTAAAACCCTTTTTTTGAATTTTTAATAATATAGATTTAATTAATGAATATTAATTGTGTTTTTCCATATTTAATACTTCATCCTATAAAAATTACATAATATAGAGGAAGAAAAATCTAAGATATTCGTTATTAGTCTTCTCGTTAAAGCTGAAATGAGTGATTAAAAAATTTTTTGTTTCATTATTTTCTATCAATTTTTACTGTAATAACCTTTATATAATTACTCTGAAATTTTTGTCGGAAGTTTTCGGCAATCTTTACAAGAGATTTTGCGTTTATTTTTACTTTCACTCACCCCTCCCCCCGTCCATGAAATATCATTCCTTTTAAACCTATTATTCTTTCCCATCACCTTGGGTTTAGGCTTATTCTTCACAAAAAAGGGCGATTTTCAGAAAATTGTCGGAGTAACCCTACTTTATTTTTAGCAATCATATATTATTTGTGCAATGGAATTTGATTCTGCTTTTAAAGTGTACAAAAAGAACGACAGTTTACCGCCGCTATCGAGTGGAGATAAAACGCTCGACGAGTTGTTGGAAGGTGGATTCTGCCGAGATTTGATCTACCTCCTTTACGGTGACAAAGCAAAAACAACGAACGTCTTGCTCACGACAGCCGTACTCGCTCAGAAATCGTTCGTAAACGGAGGTCTCGGAGATGGAATAAAAGTAGCGTTTATCGATGGAAACAATCGCTTTAATCCGTATAATATAAGCAAGTACGCCGTTATCCAGCATCTGTCTCCACGAAGCGTTTTGGAAAACATTATCATCGCTCGTGCGTTTACCTGGGATCAAATGGTAGAACTTTTAGAAAACAGGCTGGCTAAGTTAGCCCATGTGAAAGTTGTTTTAGTTTCCGGAATTACTACGCTTTTTGAGAGCTACGAAAAACAAACGTTTGAAGACTTACTAAAAGCTATAGGCGGGATAAAAAAAATTCTTTCCAAAACAAAACCTCTGATTGTCTTAACTGCCCCTTTAAACGAATTCTCTACGTTTAGACCTAAAGGAGGGAAGATTCTCTCCCATTTTGGGAGCGTGCTGGTATTGATAGACGATAAAGAGCGTTTTACTGAATACATTCTTGTCCAACATCCGTTTTTACCGGAAAATCGTCTTGTAAAGTGGAAGCCGCGTAAACCGAAACGAAAACTCTCAAATTCTTTGAAGAACACTACTTTAGACTGCTGGTTTTAAGATAGACTAAAATTTTTATAACACTAGTTTTATCTTTTTTGTAAGAAGTAAGAAATAGTTATAATTTGGCAAGGTGATATAAAAAAATCAATGAAAAGCTGGTTTAAATTAGTTATAGTATTTGGACTCATAACTGTTGTAGTTGTTGGAGGCGCAATTGTGGGGCTTCTTATTATTACTTCTGACGATGATAGAAATCTCGATACTGACGATGACGGAGATGACGAGGCGATTTATCCCGATACGCTTCCATTGGGAGAAAGCCCATAACTATCCTTTCCTTTTAATTCATGTTCTTTTGATAATATCGATCATATCGGCGATTTTAGCCCAAGTCATAATGGGATTGACTTCAATGTTAACGAAAGTTCGGTCGTTCTCTGTCCACACGATGCGTATGTCTCCGATATTAGATTCTACGAAAACGAATACGGAAATCATTGGCAGACGAATGTGAGGATTAGGTTGAATTCCCAATGGTATATAACCATGAAGTTTGAATCTTGGGCTGAAGATCAGTATAATGGCACATTACAAAGAAATAATGTATCGGTCAGTGTCGGTGATAAAATATTAGCCAATCAGACCATGGGTAATTTGCTCTCGCACGGCCCACATTCGCATCTACATTATGATGTGGATCGTAGCGGGACTTATGTGTGTCCCTATTCTTATTTTAGTCCCGACGCACAAGATAAGTTTGATCCCATCTACGATAGATGTGGCGAGTCATCAACGCCCTGTCATTAAGCATTAAACCTTGTTTTTTTTCTTTTTCTACATTCCGGAATCTTTTTTCTCCAATGTCAAAGGATCGCCACCGAACTTAACTTTTCTCCCATCGTAATATAGTATGGTTTTGTCTTCGCATATTTCGTTCCATTTGGCTATTCCGTGCTTTTGAATCATCAATAAGTTGTATATTTTCGAATTATGGGGGAGAAAAATCTCGAAATTGACAATAGGTTGAAGTTTTATGCACGGAAAGTCATCGCATTCGAAGCAAAATTTGTATCCTTTTTCTGAAACGCACTGATAAGTTTTGCAAACGGGAAAGTCCTTTACTTTTCCTTCTTGTTGACGACATCCCTCACAGTTGTAAAATTTGACACCTGGACATCTCCTACAATAAATTCCACAAGGTGCGTGGTCATTCATATATACGCTCATATAACAATATCTACTCGTCATCTAATTGATTAGTAAAATATAATTTTTAATAAAAAGTTAATTTTGATGATATTATTAGATATGAAAATTCTTTATTGAAACCTATTTTAATATTCTTAGTGCTCTTATTATAATCCCTCAATTAATTTCTTAGCGTTATGATAGAGCCATTTTCTTTTTACTTCTTCTTTTAACGGTAATTTCATCACGCCTTTTGCTAATTTCTTTATTCCCGTGCCCATAAAAAGCCATGTTGATCCAAACAGGATTTGATCTTGCAATTTTGAATTTCCTAAATTCATCAACGGTTCCCATCCAGAACCCTTCATTCCAAGATATTTGGGGAGATAAGAAGCAATATCGATGTAAACATTTTTATTCCTCCACGCAACAGCAACCATCTCGTTAACCCATGGCCATCCCCCGTGCCCTGCAATCATTTTTAATTCCGGAAAATCTTGAGCAACTATGTCCAGATTTATTGGTCTTTCAACTTCCATTGAATGAGTAGAAAAATTGATTGAAAGGTGAAACCATATAGGAATCCCAAGCTCAACACATGTCGAGTAGATAGGATACATTTTGGCGTGTGTAGGAGGGATTCTAAACATGAAAGGTCTGACAGCAACCCCTCTGAGGCCTAAATCGTAGGAGCGTCTGATTTCTCTTACCGCGTCCATCCCTTTTAAGGGATCGATACCCGCAAAACCTACAAATTTATCGGGATATTGGTTAACTAAGTCGGCGTAATAATCGTTGGGGAGCCCCGCAATCCCACTTGGAGTTTCTTCGTCTAAATTAAAAATAATCGCCTTTTCTACTCCTATCTTATTGAGATGAGCAACAAATTCTTCTACAGTCATAGTTAACTTTTGAATCTTATCTCCATAGTTCGTAATCATTTCTTTACGAAGCTCGTCTGGAGATAACGAAACCTTCATTGAATATAATTCGTTAGCGGTAATACCAAATAAAGGTGCAACGCGAGGACCAAAAATATCTCTGAGATACGGGGCCATCTGCGGAGGTAGAGACACCAGAAGATCCACTAAAACTTCTTCAGTTGGGACGTAGCAAAGTGAATCGATTATCGGCTCTTTTTTTTCGGTCATTATTCATTGAATTCGTGTTTAGAATTTATATTACTTTTCATTATTGAAAAAATTAATAACAAATTAGAAATTCGACGGCGTTGTATCTTTTTTATTTCATAAGGCACTATTCTACGCAATATCATGGGTCGAACGGTTCCGAGCTTCAGACCGGCGCTTGAACACGAAATTGAAAGTTGGAAAGATTTCAAACGCGCTTTAAGACCTGAAGACGAAAAGATTTTTAATAAATTAATGAATTTTGCCCGGATCCACGCGGATGCGGGTAGTCTAAGCGCAAGGCCGATGCTCTCCGAAGTTCTCTTTATGTCTTTTGCGATTGAACAGGAGAAAAAAATCGAGAAATTAGAAGCAACGATAAAAGAATTGGAAAAAACAATTAAGGAACGCGAATAAATTGGTCTTTCAAAAAGAATTCGACGGATGGCTATTAGACATATCTTTATCTGGTGATGGAGTTGTACTCTGGGTGAAAACGCAAAGTGAAAAAAAAGTAGTAAGGATTTATCAATCCTTTCACCCTGAATTTTTTGCGGTCGTAAATAAAAAAATTGGTTGCGACTACGTACAACTAAAACGCATACTTAAGTCCCATCCTGATGTAAGAAGTGTACGGATGTGCTTAAAATATGTTAAACTTGAAGATCAAAAAAAAACTGATGTGTTTGGAGTCACGGTAGACAAACCCTCGCGGTTTAAAAATACCATTAAAGATATTGATAAAATGGGATTTTTTACGCTCTATAACACCGATCTTCCCATTGCTCAGATGTATTTTTATGTGAATGATTTATTCCCGATGGCGTTCTGTCGGTTTAAAGTCAAAATCAAAAAAACAAGAGAAGAAAAGAAAGACCTTATTCGTTTAATTTCTTTAGAATTGAAAGATAATAACGAAGAGCTTTTTTACGATCTTCCCCCCTTAAAAGCCGTTTGGTTGGATGTGAAAATTCAGACTAAAGACCTTAGGTCGTATTATAACGATCCAATTTCGCATATCGAAATTAGTCTCGTTGAAGAGGACAAAGAAAATAATATTCCAAGGGCAGACGGTGTAAAAAAAACCAGAATAATTGTAGATAAAGCAGATGAAGTAGAAACCCTTAAAGAAGTGAGTAGAATAATAGAAAAAATTAATCCCGATATCATTCTAACTCGTGGTGGCGACGAATTTCTCCTTCCCTATCTCGTTGCGCGTGCGTCATATAATCGAATTTCAAAAGATCTCTATTTTTCTCGAAATAAGACGCCGTTAAAATACTGCATATTTGATCTCTCGGGGGGATCGGATCATTATATGTCCTACGGTATTATAAGGCAACGTTCAAAAACCCAAGTTTATTTGACGGGCAGATTTCATTTAGACACAAGCACTTATGGGAGCTTGCATTTCACCGAGGGAAACATCCCTGGTGTGATAGAGGTAGCGCGCGTCTCTCGCGTCTCTTTACAAAGATTATGTCGTATTACGATTGGAGGTGCACTTCAGTCTATACAGTATTATTACGCTTACAAGCTTGACCATTTGATTCCGCCATTCAAAAAAAGTCCTGAAGACTTCAGAACGGGTATTGATTTGATAAAGGGAGATAGAGGGGGTCATATTTTTGAACCGATAATCGGCGTATTCGATCAAGTTGTTGAAGTGGACTTTTCGTCTATGTATCCCTCCTTAATGGCAAATTATAACATATCGTCAGAAACCCTTAATTGTAAGTGCTGTAAAGACGATGGATCGGCAATAAAAGTTCCAGGACTTGATTTTCACATCTGTACCAAAAGAGAAGGAATTATAGCAAAATCAATACAACTTCCTCTTCAAAAAAGATTAGATTGCAAAAGACATGTGAGAAAAACAGGAGATTTAAGATATAAATTTACCGATATTGCGTTAAAATGGGTATTAGTAGTAAGTTTTGGATATTTAGGATTCAGAAATGCGCGTTTTGGCAAGATCGAAGCGCATCAAACCGTATGCGCCTTTGCCCGAGAATTTCTCATGAGGTCTGCTGAAATCGCAAAATCATATGGATGTCGAATTATTCACGGTATAGTTGATTCGTTATGGCTACAAGATACAAAAAGTCGTTCTCCTGAAGAATTTGAACACGTAACTAGAATTATTGCAGATAAAATAACCGAAGAAACGAGAATTCCAATGAGTTGGGATGGTAGATTCAACCTCATAGCGTTTCTTCCTTCAAGAATAGAACCAGATGTACCTACGCTCAACCATTACTGGGGTATTAAAAACAACGGAGAAGTAAAAGTAAGAGGAATTGAAATACGACGAAGAGACGCACCTCAAATAGTTAAAAACGCCCAACGCGCATTTATAAATGTGTTTCAAGGAGCAACAGTTGTAGAA
>WJKD01000890.1 GCA_014729315.1 Promethearchaeota archaeon
CGAACTATACCATCCGTCTTTCGGGGATATCACCCGAGAACATAAAGTATTCCATGGAAGAGATTAACAAAATGGCGGAAAACACTATTGAAACGATTAAAAAATGCGGATTAGTAGAGGAGTGGCTCTTAAAAGACTTGGTAGAGATGACGGGGGACGTGTTTTTAGACCTTTATCGGGAATTCTGTAAGAAGCTCTCCTTAAATCACATTTTTTCGTTTGGTTTTAAAGATTATTTGCGGAAAATAATTCGCATCGTCTACGAATTCGTTAAGTTCGGACAGTGCGATGGCGAGCGCGATAGGGATTTAAAGTTAATGGTTCGAAACGGGTTAGAATTCCTTTTAAAGCCGAAAGACGTGCTCGAAAGGGTGATAGCGGAAAAAATGGATAGAACCTCCAAAAAGAAAAAGATCTCAAAAGAAAAGCGAGTTGTCGAGAATGTTCGAGCTATGACCGGGGTTTTGTCGAAGAAAATTGAGAGCGAGCAAGCGTACAAAGACCAAGCAGTTCTCAATTCTAAATCATATGATAATGGCCATAAGGACGACGAAGTGCTCACAACCGAACAGATCTATCTCAAAAAAGTGATGACGGAAGAATACGAAAAGTCAACGCGCGATTTATGCCATCGCTCTAAAAATCTTTTCAACGACCTCAATTACGTAATCCGCACCATTGCGTTTCATTACGACACCACCGAAAGCGTCAATATGAAAGCGTATGCGAACAAGTTTGGGAAGATCCTTGATATGATTTTTCCTCGATTTCCCGACGGGAAACGGTTTTGGAAGCACGTGAAAGAGCGCTTTTCGAAAGCAAACCCTCAGGCAAGGTTTGTCGAATTTTTTGCGAACTACGCACTTTATCAAGCCCGATACGTCGTGGACGAGTTCAAGGACGACTCCGACAATCTAAAGGAGATTATCCAAGATATCATCCCGAAAGTCGAGCCCGCTTATTTATTAAACTTTTTCAAAAACAAACACTTACACGCTTTCCGTAAATTGAATAAAAAATACTTTAAAGGACTTTCCACTAAAAACCGCTACCAGCTCAAGCAATTAATGTTTAACATTCGAAAGGAAAACAGATCGAAGTTCGATAAAAAACTTACCGTATTTCTGGACAAAACATTTTCTTATCACAGAAAAGAATACACCTATCGCTCGTTTTACGAGAGCGTGTATTCGGAAATATGGTTACGAATTATCCTTCTCTTCCTTCAAGTGTTTCGGGAGACTGAAATCGCGGGCAAAACCAGTTTGAACGAGATCATGGAAGAATACGAGCAGTTCCTAGAATCTGGATTAGGATTAAAATCGCTTGGTTTCAAATACAATTTGCTCATTTTAGTAAAACACCTCGACTCCTACAAAAACATCGGAATTGCAAAGGTCGCCCAGAACATCGCGAAAACGTTTTGCGACGTGTGGGACAGCTACGTGAAAAGTATGGATCGATATTTTAGAGAACTCGAAAAGGGAAAGGAACCAGATCGCCCCATACTCCCGGCGTACAAGCCATCTGATGGCGTGTGGCTCGTCGAATACGATAGCGGAACCCTCTTAAAAACTAAATATTTTAAACAGCATATTAGAGACACTTTCCGACTCCATTACAACCGAAAAAAGTCGTTCCTTTCTGCCACTTCAGAGTTTCGCTTCCCCAACGAGCACCACGAAAAATTACCCCCGATTAGGTTCCGCCTCCTCCCGCAATACGACAAGCGAGACCCCTTCTTGTTCGAAAAACTCCGTTCCTTCGGGAAAGCGGGAAAAACAATTAACGAACAGATCGAATTGGGACGGGAGAAGTTTAAAGAATGGACAATCGAGCAATTTTTCGCCAACTTCCGCACCATCGAAATCAACCCTATAGGAAATAGCGACGAGTACAATTTGAACATCACCTACGTTCGCAAGAAAGACCTCAATTACGAGTTAGACCAGACCAAATGCTTGGCAATCGACTTAGGACTCTCCATCCTCTCGACAGCCGTAAGCAACGCGGGAGACACCCCGCTGTTGTATCGGGGAGGACGGATTAAGCGAGCCAATCATTTGTTTATCACGCACGGGCAGAAAGCCAAGCGTAAGCTCGACATCATCAACCACCTCATTTATCACTACGAGCATAGAGAAAAGACCATCCTTGACGCCGCAAAAGACCACAGGCAAAAGTTTAAAGACGACATAAGCTACCACTATTATAGCAAACTTCCTGAAGGATTTTCGTGGGAAAAGTTATGTCGTACCGACCAATGGAATCCCCAGCATAAGCACGTCAAAAAACTCAAGGAGCAAGTCAAAAAGCACAGCGAACTTACCGAGCCCTTCGAAAAGTCCACGGAAAAAAAGGATAACAACGGAGACTTGAAAAAAGCCCTCGACGCAGAACACGACAAGAAGTATTACATTTTTTGTTTAAAATACAACGTCGAGAAAATTGAGCGCAAGATTACCTATTTGGACGGGTTACTTTCCGAGCTTACGGTCTTAGCGAAGCAAGAACAATACAAAAAACTTTTGTCGATATACCAAGAAGCCCGCGAAAAAGCGAATCGCATTTACGCTAAGCGAAATCACCGCGTACGGGATCAACTGCGGAAGGTCGCCCGCCACCTCGTCGATTATTGCCTCGACAATCGTATCGGCACCATCGTGCTCGGCTACAAGAAAGGCTGGAAAAACTCGAACCTCGCCCGCAAGTTCAACCAATATTGGCACTTAACGCCCGTCGCATTGCTTATCAAACGGATTAAATACAACGCCAACCTCGTCGGAATCAAGGTTTACACCATACCAGAACCCTATACGTCGGTTCGCTCCGCTTACCACGAAGAGCGCCTCGGGAAAGTCGATAACCCATTAGGAATTCGCGGTCCGACGATGTATCCCGCCGAAGGAGAGCCTTACAACGCCCGCGGGCTGTTCAAGATCCCCCTCCCGAACGATCAAGCGCTTTACGTCCACTCCGACGCGAACGGAGCGTTTAACATCATGCGCAAGTTCGACCAAACCGCCAAAAAATGGTTCGAGGCGAACCGCAGATCAGCCTCCCGAGGAAAAAAGCGTCGCTACCCCGATGTGAACCCTACTGACTTTTTCGCCTATTTTCGAAAGAACAACGGTGCACATAAAAACAAGATACTTCTCGCCCCACAAATAGTCGACCTGTCCGTCCCCAACCCCAAAATGGGAACAAACACCCGTAAACCCGATAGCTTGACGGGAAACCCGATAGCTTGATGGTACTACTGTTCGTGCGTCAGAACAAAACGCATCAATTACACCTCATTACTTTTATATTATATTATTTTATATTATATTTTAAAGGAATGATTATGAAGGGAGAAAGGATAAAACTCTCAAGATGGTTACAAAATGATCTGCCGCATTATTTTCCAAACAAAGGTGATTTGGTTGAGCTCATTGAAACAATCGCAGAAGCTACAGTCCCGATTCGAGGATTATTAGAAAGAGGGATTACGTCCCGGGAAATTCAGCATCGGTTAGAACTTCAAGATACCTCGACGGCTCTTAATCTATACGAGGAGGAACAAATCCACGAAGATGTCTTAACCCATTCGATCATTTTAAAAGCGCTTCAAGAGGGCGATACTGATTTTTATTTCGTGGCTTCGGAGGAGGCCGAACCTGTTTTAGGAAACGGTAATTTTGGAATCACCACCGACCCCGTAGATGGATCTTCAAATGTAGCGGTGAATAGAACCGTTGGAACCATAGTCGGTATATTCAATCGCGATGGAAAGATCGTGTGTAGCTTTTATGTCCTCTATGGAATTTTTACTAATTTAGTGATTTCAATTAACGGAAAAGTCGCAGAGTTTGTCCTTGATACATCACCTTATAGCATGACCTTTTATCATTACGTCTATTACGAGCCGAAAATCTTACCCGACATCAGCGAGAATGGAATAAAATGCTTGGGAGGAAATCCTCTGAACTGGTCTGAGAAATGTAGAGCGTATGAAAAAAAATTAATTGAAAATGACTTTAAAGAGAGATATAGCGGTAGTTTTGTGGGAGATTTTCATGCAATTTTAAAATACGGTGGTGTATATAGCTATTTTTTACAAAATGGCAAAGCAAAAATTAGACTCTATTACGAGTGGCTTCCCTTAGCCTTTATTGCAAAAACTCTTGGTGGAGAATTTCTTCTTCTCGACGAAAACGATAATATAACTACAATGGAAGACATCCCTTCGTTGACCAAAGATAATATTACCAAGATCCATTCCACCACTTGTGGCGCTCTTTTAGGAAGTAAAAAAGCAGTAAACTTGATAAGAACAATTTAAATCTTTATTATTGCTAATAAGAGACCTTTTTCCTATAGGAGTGACATCAGATATGCTTGAAAAGATAACATCGTTATTTATCTACGATTTAAAAAAAAGAATTTACTGAATCTTAACTTAAGATGATGGATAAAAAACTAATACTACTTCGCGAGAATTCTGTTTACTTGTATCTTTATCAGGAAGATAAGGATGGTATCCCTTCAAAATCGATGAAAGTATTTTATAATAAAAAAATGGAGATAAATAGAGATGTCACTAATTTAGCATTATTAGCTTATAACAAACTTTTTGTCCCCTCTAAGCTAATAATTGTTGACACCATGGCAGCGACGGGAGTAGGACCAATCCGAATGGTTAAAGAATGTAATAATATCGAAAAAATTTATATAAACGATATAAATCCCGAGGCAGTAAATCTTATTCGTCAAAACCTCAAACTAAACAATTTACGCGAAAATTCCTCGATGATAGAAATATCGAGAAAAGATTCAAATTATCTTTTAACCGAAATCACCCAAAACACCTTCTTTTTGGACAATTTTCAAAGACCTCATGTGATTTCCATCGATCCTTTCGGTACACCCAACTTATACATCAATGCTGCTTTTAACGCAATCCAAAAGCAAAACGGTTTACTATGTATCACTGCGACGGATACTGCTGTTTTACACGGTGTTCGTCAAAAAACGTGCCAAAGAAAATATATGTCCCGATCTTTAAATAGTGAATATTGTAAGGAACTAGGTGCTCGAATTTTGCTATATTTTGTAGCAAGGATAGCGAATATAAACAACATAGGTGTGGTTCCTTTATTCTCGTTTTCGTCGAGACATTTTATTAGACTTTTCTTACTTACTTACAAGGAGAAGAAGAGAATTTCAGAAAATTTTGGAAATTTTGGATACGTGTTGAGTTGTAAATGTGGTTATAGGGCTGTCGTTCCTAATAATATCTTAAAAATACCCCAAAAATGTCCGATATGCAATTCAAATAAATATTTTCAATATGCGGGTCCCTTATGGACAGGTATGCTCCACGAGATTGATTTCTTAAAGAATCTTTTAGAATTCAATACTCAAATGAACTATAGAAACAAGAAGTCTATCGAAAAAGTTATTAATCTAGCTATTGAGGAAAATAACATGCCTCCGACTTACTACAGTCTTCACACATTATCTAGCGTTTTAAAGCTCAAATATGTACCTAAAATTGATGAAGTGGTAAAATCTTTAAGGGACAAGGGATACAGAGCTTCAAGAACCCACTTTGATTTTACATCAATTAAAACTAATTTAGATTGGGACTCGTTAAAAAAATTCTTAAAAAAATTTAAAAATAAAAAATTAGCATGAAAGCCGATATGAATATGAATGACGAAAGTTTTCGACACAAGAAGGATAAATATTATAAAAAAGCTAAGAGAAGCAGATATAGGGCTCGCTCAGCCTATAAATTAATTGATATCCAAAAGAAGTTTAATATTTTTAAACGAGCTTTTTATATTTTAGATGTAGGAAGTGCCCCCGGATCGTGGCTTCAAGTAATTCAAGAATATGCCGAAGAGAATTTAGAAAAATATAACGATCAGTATTATCATCGAGATCAATATAAAATTTTAGGGGTCGACTTAAAAAGAGTCTCAAACATCGAAAATGTAAAGACTATAAAAATGGACGCTACAAAATCCGAATTTAAACAAGAAATAGAGAGTTTTTTTGGGGATCCCTTAGATTTGATTGTATCTGATGCATCGATCAATAAATCGGGAAACAAATTTAGTGATCAAGCTAGACAAATAAAATTATGTAGAAAAATTTTAGAATTTTTGCCCTACTTAAAAAATGGGGGAATCTTTGTCGTAAAATGCTTTCAAGGACAAGATATCAAATTTTTTAGACGAGATTTAAATAAGAACTTTCGCTATGTAAGATCTTACAAGCCTAGGTCC
>WJKD01000891.1 GCA_014729315.1 Promethearchaeota archaeon
CTTTATGTCTTGATTAAATAAAATACTTTTCTGCGAAATTCTCTTTTTAACATTCGGTAAGTATATCGATGAATCTTTGGAAACATGTAGAATTTAATAAAAGAGAACAGAGTTTTGTAAAAATATTTTTTTAATTTTATAAAAGATTTCCCATATAACCTCTGATTAATTCTAATAGGTATTTCACAAGAGCGATAATAGGGAACTATTTTAAAAAGCATTTCAAGGGTAATGGAATAATTTGATTCGCAGTACAAGTCTTTTACAACATTCCACGAAAGCGCTCGAAATCCCATCGTAGGATCGGAAATTTTTTGATCAAGAATAAAAGATAATAGCGTGCTCATGACTCTGGAACAGACTTTTTTAATAGTATTCATGTCATATTCATATCTGAATCGATTTCCTATAACATAATCGTAGTCTTCCTCGACAATAGGTTCGACAAAGTCTTTAATATATTTAGGATCGTGTTGACCGTCAGCGTCAATAATAATGGTAATATCATATTGGTGGTCTTTACAATATTGGAGGCCTGTTTGAATAGCAGCACCGTTTCCTTTGTTGTAAGGATGTCTGATTATTATAGTCTCGTATTTTTCTGCTATTTCAACTGTATTATCTTTAGACCCGTCGTCAACAACGATTACATCCATTTTATCCGAGACATCTTTGGGTATTCTTTCTAAAGTGTTCCCAATGGCCATTTCTTCGTTAAATGCAGGCATTATAATTCCTACCTTTAGTCCTGGATAAAGATACTTTTTCTTTCTATTATTTTCTCGATAATTAAAGTCCTTCCTTTCATATCCAATTTTCTTAGACATAAGGAGGAAAAATACGATTAAAATAATGCTAGATGAGATGATACAAGGAGAAATTGCGTCGTGAAGCATTTTTTTCTTAGGTATAGACATATTTCTAGTGTTTATCTTAATGTAATGTATTTTAAAACTTGAATAAAAAATATTCCCAAGAACCGTTTATTAATTTTAATGTATCTTATTATATATAAATTTTTTTCTGAGACTGAATTCAGATATTATTTATTTTTAATAACTTCTCCTTGGATCTATTTGTCTTTTGCTCTTAGAAAACTACATATACAGTCAAGAAAATTAATTTTAAACACATATTTAATTAATTAAAAAGGTTTTTAAGCTGATTCGAAATAGGTTTGATAAATATTTTTAATTATTTTTTCCCAAGAGTATCTCTTTCTACTTAATCGAATGTTTTTATTACTTATTTTATTAATTTCAGAGTCGTCAAGAGTTAAAGCTTTTACCAATTTGCTCGAGAGATGTTTATAATCCCGAGGGTTAACAAGAAAACCATTTTTGTTTTCACTTATTGCTTCAGGAATTCCTTCTGTCTTTGAGGCTACAATAATTAAACCAACTGACAAGGATTCTGCAATACTTAGTGGAAATCCTTCGTGAATTGAAGGCAAACAGAAGATATCAGCTGAAGAGTAAAAATCAGGCATTTTTTCTAAGGGTATAAAATTTAAAAAGGTAACATAATCTTGAATATGTAGATCATTTACAAGATTTTTTAGCATAATTTCTAAGTTTCCATTACCCAAAATAAAAAAATGGACTTCTTGATATTCTGCAACTACCATCGGTATAGCACGGATTAAGTATTCAACTCCTTTCTGATAATCCAACCGGCCTACAAATATAACTCTTTTAAAATCATTTCTTCCATTCAAATATTTATCTAAAAATCTCGAATCTTTCCTTCTATAAAATTCCGAAATATCTACTCCATTAGGAATTGTTTTGAGGATTTCCTCCTTAATCCCTAAGCTGATTAATCTCTTTTTCAATGAATCGCTTACGCAAATTATTTTTTTTAAATTTTTTTCGTAGATGTGTTTCGTTATTATCTTATCAAAAATATTTTCTATAACTCCCGATATTCCTACTTCCAACCTCCCTTGGACGGATACAAACATAGGTCGTTTGAAAATTAGCATATTTAAAATAGCAGAGACCCAAGATATGGGAAATAATCTCCCCTCTGCGTGAATTAAATCGATTTTATGCTTTTTAATTATATGGGGTAATTTCCATATCGCTTTTGGCATGAATCTTAAACTCGATATTTGCGTAATTCCTTTAATTTCCGGAGGATTATATTGTTTATATCGATATACGAAAAACCCGTCCATTTTATGTTTGCTTCTTTGTTCTTTTCCCCATTTACACGTTAAAACAACAACACTATTCCCCATTTTACTTAGAAATTTCGCTGTGTTATAAGCTGCTGTTTGCACTCCACCTCGTTTAGGAGGAAAAACTTGAGAAATTATCAGAATGTTCATATTTTTCGTTGATCAATCAAGTGAAATAGTAAGTTTAGATTACCATTATTAAAAAAAATAATACTTAATCATTAAATAAGATTGTTTCGTGAAGAATTATTGAATACTGAATCCTTCCTTTAATTCAAATCCTTGAATTTACGTTTTACTTTACGGCTTTAATTATTACGATTGGATTAAAATTCTTTAGTGCGTTTAATGGTGTAAATTTCACTGAAGAAACTTGGAAAATAGAGCGTATTTGGAAATGGACAGTTCTCCAATCAAAATTTTTGTGATCCATACCTTGCAATCTCATTTCAGGCTTCTTTAAGATTATACTGTTTATTAGTTCTCTTAATGAATAAGAAGGCCTACGAAAATGCAATAATTTCCCAAGAATTGTTCTTATAAGTAATGAAAAGCCAATCTCTATTGGTAAAGAGCATATTAAAATACCGCTTTTCTTTAAAACTCTATACATTTCTTTAATCGCAATATATGTATCGTTTACATGCTCTAAAACTTCAAGACAAAATATTAAATCGAATGATTTGTCTTTAAAGGGTAAATTCATAGCATCAGAATTCAAAAGAGTAGTTTTTCTTAATTTAATCGGTGAATTTTGACATAGGTTTTTAGCAATTGAAAGATGCTGGAGATTTATTTCAACGCCAATATTTCTCTCTGAAAAATAATTTAATGTTGGGAGAAATGGTCCATCTGCACAACCTAAATCGAGTACAGTTGTACTTTTAGTAAAAGAACCTTGTCTAAGTGAATGGATAAGCGGTAAATAAGCGTAAAATCTAATAAAAAAAGATGAGGAAGCATATATATCATTAAAATCCTCGTTAGCGTAGACCTTTTTCTTAACAGAATCGCTAAATGTAATCATTTTGTACTTCATTTTTTTGTATTTCATCGTTGATTTAGTAAGTTTTAATGGTTCAATTTCAGATATATAGCTTCTATTTCTGATAATTTTAAGAGCGAAATTATTTAGATTAATTTTGAAGAACCCAATAATGTATCAATATATAATATAGAGAAAATTATTAATTTTTTAGAACTTTATCAAAGGATAATATGAACGGTTTAGAACTGGCTTTTTACCTTTTTTCCATAGGATCTGTGTTCATATTGTTTTTCGTTTTACTCACCATATTTGGATTTATTATAATCTTTATCATGGAAAAGATTACGTTAATGACTGACTCTTCTAATCCCATTAAGGGGAAAATAAGAGAATTTCCAGAAAAATTTTTAATCTCTTTTGGAATAGGGCTTTCGGTATATGTTTGTCTCTGTTATATTGTAGATTTAGTAAAAATGTTCAATTTTTTTACGGTTTACCTTCCACTAATAATTATCGATATTATTTTCGTTTCAGGACTAATTTGGTTAAAAAGAAATAATTTAAACTTAAGCTCATTTTTATTTTCGATCAAATCAAGAATGAAGCAATTTTTTTCAGACAAAAAAAATATTACGGGTTTAATCATATTGTTTTCGATAATTTTCTTGAATCTTCTATTCCAATGTATCGCTATTTTCGACTCTTCTTCTCTTATATATTCGGATCCATTTAAATGGTATCAAACAACATTTTATCTAATTGATAATGGTCATATTGAATACGAACACCTTGATTATAATTATCCCTCGGGACATACATTCTTTACTGCGGGCGTTCTCCTAATATATCCCGATTATATTTTCGGCTATTATTACTTTAAGTACATCTCTTTATTTCTTTTACCATTATATTTTATTCTGACTTATATAATTGCTAGAAGATTATTCACAAAAAATTACCTTGTTTTGCTTGTATTGTTGTTGCTTTTAATTTCTCGTTACTTTATTGCAAGGACGATGTATTATCTTTCATCTTCTCTTGCAAGTGGTCTTTTAATAATCACATTACTCGTAATTTTAAAGAAATTTCCCGATTATTACAACGGGATATTACTTCCCGGCTTGTATATAGTTCATAATCTTACAGCATTTTATTTTACTTTTGCGCTGGTAGGATTTTATCTATTTAGATTTCTAATTTACATTAAAGATAAGAAGTATATTATCTATTTAGTAAAATCAATTTTTATAACAATAGGAATACTTTCCATCTTATTAATTCCGTATTTATTAAGCATCTATATTGTATATAACGATACATTCTTCGATTTTATTCTACATTTTTTTGGAAGATTTGAAGAATACGAAAATTCAGTCTTATACATCAATAGAGAGTTATTGAAAAATCATAGCAAGTTATATACTGTCTTACCCTTGGATTGGTTCAAAAATTACGTGCCTGCGGATCTATTGGGGATTTTTGACGAACTATTTGAAAGATCAATTTATTTATTTTTTATTTTCTCACTTTTAGGTTTGTTTATGTATATTAAACCAAGAAAGAATCGCGATGAATTCGAATGGTTGATATTTTTGAAATGTTCTCTCTTAATCATCTTAATCTTTTTCTTTCTTCCATTATTCTCAAATTCTTTTGCTTTTTTCATTAAATTTCGCAAAAGAATAATGCAAAGTTTTATCTTACCAATAATAATTCTAGCAGTCTATTCCATTGAGGGGATTATAGAAAAATCAAAATTCATTACTGAATATCTCGCAAAACGATTTTTTAAATATCGTAGCCTCTTATCTGAGAATAAAATGTTTTCTAAATATTTAAAAGTCGAAAATTTGTTGATTTTCCTAATACTGGTCTCAGCAGGATCAACCTTTTATATGCATCGTTTCCCAGATTATCATTACTATTACGATGATGAGACAATTGAAGTTTTGCTATATCTTAGAGAAAACGCCGAAGAAAATTCGAAAATATTGAGACCAGATTTGGACCCAAATGTGATATTTAGAATGCTTTACGATATGAAGGTAAAGGGTTGGTCTTGGGACGAAAACGCAACATATAGCGAGATACTATCAGAAATTTTTGAAAGGGACATTGATTATTTAATTTTTTCAAAAGATTATCTTGATAATTCAAGTATTGAAGATACTTTAGAGGATAATGTTGCTTTTGACAATAAATTAGAAAACGACGAATACATTTTATATAAAATAGACTTTTAAAAACAGATGAATATAGTAAGATTGACCACAAGAATTTTTCCTGATAAGGCTGGTCCTGCAGTCTATGCTTATCAATTGTCAAAAAATGTAGCTAATAAGAACTTTAATCTATTTAATGTGACCTGCCAACCAGATGGCGTGAAAGGAACTTTTAGAGAAGTTAATTCTAATTTCAAAATTTTTTATTTACCTTTACACACCCCGAGATGGGATGAACACATAATCAAACAAGTGAGGTTCTTCATAAAATTCCTTTATTATTCTTTCAAGACCTTATTGAGAATCCATCGGAAGCATAGAATTGACCTAATTCATTCTGATAATCCTGCTATAACCGGACTGATGAGCGTTGTTTTCAATCGAATGTTTAATATTCCATTTATATACACGCAACACGGTCTGGATTCCCATTTTAAATTAAATTTCTTGCTTGAAGTAAAGTTGATTAGTAAATTCGTGTCAGTATATAATATTGTAAGCCGAAGAATGATTCCTTTCTTTAAAAAAAATAAGGTAGACGCGAAAAAATTAATGTGGATCCCAGTCGGAGTAGAACTCAATCGATTTTATCATGTGAACGACCCGGCAGAAAGAAAGAGAGTAATACGCGAGTTAAAGTTAACTTCTATTGTCGATTCTGATGATTTCATAATAATTTACGTGGGATATATGGACTTGAAACAAAAAGTATTGGGGATGATTGATTTTTTACAAGCTTTTAAAAGTTTTTGCGAAACACTGTCCCCCACAGAGAAAGAGAAAGTAAAATTATTATACATTGGAGATGGAAAATATAGAGATTTGTTAAACAAGAAAATTTTACAATTAAGTCTTCAAAATAACGTTCATTCGTTAGGTATTCAATTTCAAATTGAAAAATTTTATTCAATTTCTAACTTTCTCGCTCTTACATCTTATATGGAAGGATTTCCAATCGTCTTATTAGAAGCTATCGCTTCGCAAATACCTTGTATTTGTACTGATGTTGGAGAAGTAAACGAAATTCTTGATGGCAATTCAATTGTTCCATGTGGAAATGTAGAACTTATCATTGCTAAGTTAATACAATTATATCATAATAAAGAAATATGTAAAAGAATTGTTGAGGTCTCAAAGGAAAAGATTAAGAAATTTGATTGGAAAAATTTAGCTAAAACTTTTAAAAAAATTTATTTAAGCGTTATAATAAAAAATAGAATAAAAAGTAGCTGAGATGAATAAGATATTAAAAAATAAGAACATATTAATTACTGGTGGCGCTGGTTTCATCGGAGGTCACCTTATAGAAAGGTTAATTGATTATAATCACATTCTTGTAATAGATAATTTTAACGAATATTATTCTGGAAAAGAGGAACAATTTGATTTAATTACAAGGAATTATAAAGAGAAAGAAGACTTCGAATTGATAAAAGCGGATTTAGTAAATAAATCGATTTTTGATAGAATTGAATTAGATATAGATATAATATTTCACTTAGCGGCACAAGCGGGGGTTAGATATTCAATTCAAAACGCAGCAGAAGTGGCAAAGAATAATATTGTTAGTACAGTAAATATCTTTGAGTTTGGATTAAATTCCGAAGTTGAAAAGATCTTATTTGCTTCTTCATCTTCGGTCTATGGTAATCCAATTTATACTCCTCTTGACGAAGATCATCCAAAGAATCCCATATCTCCCTATGCGATCTCTAAATTAAGCGGAGAAATTTACGCGGATTATTATTATCGAGAAAGAAATTTGCCAGTTACTTCAACTCGTTTTTATACTGTCTATGGTCCAAGAGGAAGACCCGATATGGCAATTAGAAAATTCTTTAAACTTATTCTTCAAGGAAAAAAAATAACTATCTACGGTGATGGAAGTCAACTTAGAGACTTTACTTACATATCTGATATTGTTGATGGTCTTATTTTAGCCGCCGGAAGCCAAAAATCAAATGGAGAAATCTTTAATTTGGGTTGTTCGAATCCTATTAGCGTTAATAAATTAGTAGAGCTGATGTATAATATTGCTGATAAACCAAAGAATATTGTTTACATTGAAAAGCAAGAGGGAGATGTGGAAGTGACTTACTCAGATACCACCAAAGCATTAGAAATGTTGGATTACAATCCGAAAATAAATATTGAAAAAGGTTTAAAGAAAACTTTCGATTGGCAAGAAGCCTATTTTTTTAATAATTCTAATCCCCATTAAATTAAAAATCAAATAATTAATTTTATGACATTTCAAGTAATTATTAGAGTGGACGATATATTCGATCGGTACGACTTTTTCGAATTATATAAATGGTTTCTTTCCCATTATCCAGAAATACCAATATCATTTTACATTCAAAATACTCATTTAGATTATCTATGGGATAAATCTACCTGGAGAAAGATTAAAGAAGTAATTAAGAATTATAATTGGGAAATTGGAGGCCATTCAAGGAATCACCCCCACCTCTCAAAAATCGCTGATGAACTCTTAATTGAAGAGATAATTAATAATGTATTGGATATTGAGAAAAATTTAAGAGAAGTTGGTTTAAACTATAACATTACTAGTTTTGCTTACCCGTATGGAGATTACGACGAGAGAATAATAAGTTTACTCCAAAAAAATGGTTTATTTCACGGACTTACATATTCTATAGATAATAGTCTTAAAAATAAATTTGCGAATAATAAGGAAAATTCTTATGTCATAGGTATCAGCTGTAATGGACAAGGTTCAATTGAAGATTGGAATAATAAATTTAAAAAAGCTTATGAAAAAGGAGATTTTTATATCTTATGTCTTCATACACCTCATTGGTCCAGAGGTAGTATGTTTAGAAACATATTAAGATTAATGAAAGCAAAGCATTATAAAGAGTTATATTATTCCTTAAGAAGATTTTTCAGATTTTCTTTTGAAAAGAATATGATGAAACGCTGGAAAATACTTCAAAACCATATTGATTTCATTAAATCTCATCCCTATGTTCATTTTTCTACTTATAAAGACCAAATTGGATCTAAATAGTTTTATAACGAGTATAAGCGCAAATCTAATCTCGATTTGTTAAAAAGTTGATTTTTTAAAGCTAAGATCTAAATTAAATGGTTGATATTCGTTTGTTTTGTTAAATATCTTTTTTAACTTTCCGTATTCGATATGGTTATCAACATCTAACCAAATTGTTTCTGGAAAGTCGAGATATTTAACAATTAAATTATTATTAACAGCAGAAAGAAGGATATCGCTAACCCCAAATTTTTGCAACTTATCCGCAACTTTCTGAGCGACATTTTTGATTGTATTAGTTTTCATGATAAATGCTCCCATATCTAATCTGTTATATTCAGATATTTTCTTACCAATTTCCTTAATTTCATAATTTTCTCCGAAGACCTTAGTGCAATCCTCAAGGTCGTAATAACCATCTATTTTCATCGGATCTGTTGCTAAAACGATATCTTCATTTTTAAAATTTTTAATTAAATCATCGTAAATATTAATAGAGAAAATGTGATCTGACATTGATAAAACAAATTTATCCGATTCTACCTCATTAATGCCAAGAAATAGGCTATAACCATTTTCTCTTTCAATATAATCATTTCTGATAAAATTTAACTTAAGCTCGTCAGAGTTTATACCGATTCTCTTAAGGAATCTATAACAAGATTTAGTTATCTTTGTAGTTTTAGCGTGAGCATCCACAATCAAATTTATTTTATCTATTCCCGAATAAATCATCCCAACAATTACATAATTCAAGATTGTCGATCTTTCGAATGGTAATAAATACTTTTTATACGAATTGTCTTTAAAATTGAATCTACTCGAATAGCCGGCAGCAAGGATAATACTTTCTGTAGTCATAGTGTAAGTTTTATAAAAGTGCTTTCTTTAAAAAATAATTAATAATTCTTTAAGTTTCTGAGTTAGATTTAATTAATATAAAATTAGACTAATTATGTTAACCTTAAATTACAATTCTACCCTTAACGCAAATTAATCAAAAGACTTGAATAAATAAATAAATTAAAAGAGAAAATTAACTCAAAATTTTAATTCTTCGCTTGCTTTTCCGTTTCA
>WJKD01000892.1 GCA_014729315.1 Promethearchaeota archaeon
ACCTCAAAATTCTCTGACAATTCAATAATTTTTGTTTTTAGAGCTTCAATAATACCGATTTCTTCTATAAACACGGGTTGACGGTATTTTACTACAAAAATTAGGTGATATATGAGAGAATAGACTCTGTGAGGATCTTTTCGATATTCCATTATTCTTTATTTATTTATTTGGATAGTATAAAAATGAGATCACCATTTGAGTTTATTGGTTTTTAAACGCATTCATCCATGCCCTAAAGGACATGGCTTTCTGCTTGAAAAACGGTAAAAATTCGATCATGATCTTATTTTAATCTAGAATTTATGAGATATAAAAAATAAACACTTTTTCTTATTACTTATGGTTATATTGTACTGATTCGTTTTAGAGTGTTAGCAGAATTTTTAACTATGCTATTTGGATTTTAATATCATGAAATCTGAATTAAATCAAAAAACAGAACCTATTCAAATTGAAGATTATCCATTGGATGAGGCTATTCAAGAAGCAAACGAGCCAATCACCTATAAGTATTTAAAGCATTTCAATCGAAATGCGGGTATCCTCCATTTAATTCAAGGTATCCTTATGGTGTTTCTGGGGTCGATCTTAGACTTTTCCCGTGAAATTTATACAACCTATGTAGATTTCCAGTTTAACGATGACACCTTAGAGTTTGAATTAGTTCCTACTCCCCAAGAAATATTTGTTTTTGAGAGTCTAGGTATTTATGTAGGGGCGTTTTTATTAATCTCTGCTATTGCACACTTATTAATTGCTTATCCCCTAAATAAAAAATACAACGAGTATATGGACAGACACATTAATCCTTTTAGGTGGATGGAATATAGTATATCCAGTTCGATTATGGTTGTTTTAATCGCAATTTTCTTTAGTGTTGTTGATTACTGGTCATTAGTCATGATCTTTTTCCTGAATTTTAACATGATAATGTTCGGCTTAATGATGGAGCTGCACAACGAATATACGGAAAAGACTAAATGGACGGGTTATATCTTAGGATGGATTTCGGGTATTATTCCTTGGATCGTTATCACGGCTTATTTCTACGGCGTTTCAAATAATTTAGGAGAAGGTCCGCCAGATTTTGTCTATTACATCTACTGGACGCAAGTAATCTTGTTTAACGGTTTTGCCTTTAACATGTTGCTACAATATCTGAAAGTTGGACCTTGGAAAAACTATCTATTCGGTGAGAGAGTATACATCATACTCAGCTTGGTCGCAAAGACCATGTTAGCTTGGATAGTGTTTATTGGAGTTCTTCAACCGGACTAAATCTATATTTTTGTTTACTTTTTTATTTTACTTTATTAAATTTCTATTTTATTGAAAAGCCAATCATAAGACTTGTTTTAAGATTAAAACCTACTTGAATTTCTTTAAACTCCAAAATAAATTAAATGCTTTTTCATTTATGATTACCTAAAAAAATAAGCGATCTAATGAAAAAGAAATCATTAACTTGGATCTCTTATAATTCATAGAAAAAAATTTTATATCTTTACTATGAATGTGAAAAAGTATGGCACATTTAGAAATTTTACCAGAAGTATTTTTTGTAGGTTTCGTGGATTTTGAAGTTAGAAACTTTCACGGCTACTCAACTCACAAGGGATCCTCTTATAATGCTTATATCGTAAAAAGTGGAGATGCATATACTTTAATAGATACGGTAAAAAGACCTTACTTTGAATATTATTTAGAAAACATAAAATCGGTGTGCGACCCAAATGATATCAAATATTTTATTTTAAATCATATTGAGCCCGATCATTCCGGTTCTTTTCCACTGATTTTAAAACATCTTCCAAACGCCCAGATTATTGCATCGTCCAAAGGAGTAGAAATACTTGAGCAACATTACCATGAAGAAGTGAGTTCAGAAAAATTTAAAAACATAAGAGCTGTAAAGGAAGGAGACACGCTTGATATTGGAAAAGGAAAAAAATTTACTTTCGTACCAATACCTATGATTCATTGGCCAGATTCTATGGTATCTTTCATGTCCAATGAGAATGATAGAAATGTATTATTTTCCAATGATGCATTTGGTCAACACTACGCTACCTCCAAGATTTGGGACGATGAAAATGATTTGAGCGTTGTTATGGAAGAAGCTGAAAAA
>WJKD01000893.1 GCA_014729315.1 Promethearchaeota archaeon
GAGTAATATATGGTGATCATCTCATTAACAATAAATCCTATGCAAATACGACGGATCTTTCTGTTTTAATCAAAATTTTAGACGATATCAAGAAACAAGGAAATCTAAAGGGAGTTTTATACGCTAATCGAGATGGGGATCTTATTACAGAAAACATCGACAAGATGTTCGATAAAAACGAATTCACAGCTATGTGTGCGTCAGTTCTAAAGAGCGCAGAAACTTTAGGAGAATCGTTAGATGGCAAAATAAAAACAATCACATCAGAAATAAACGAGTTCATGACAATGATTTTAGAATGCGACGATTCTACCTTTCTTGTTTTCTTTCTTGACGATAATTCAAATCTAAATCCTATATTGAAAGAGTTAAATAATATTCTAATAATAATAAAAGATGCATACTAAATTTTCAATAATCAAAATTAGATAAGTCGATAATTCCTAAGATCGTTTCCATCTATTTTTTCGGGTTTTTCAAACAAAAGCCATATCAATTTATCATATATATTTTTCACTGATTGTATAAACTCACCAAGATGAAGCTCAATGAATCTCCCTCTTATCATCTTTCAAATCTCACCGTGCAAATAGGAGTGTAGAATTAACAAGATGTCAATAATTTCATTTTACTTACTCGAACTTCTGAAAAATTTAAAAAAAAAAATAATAAGAAAAAGTAATTAAATATCGATTTAGTTATTTTTCGTCAACAATCTCTACAGAATGTAGTGCTATTTCTGTACCTTTAGCTATACTTTCTCCTTTTAGTCTTTCGGGAACATCGTTCAGAGTATGCCAATCTGCGGGGGTTCCTTTTTTAATTCTCCCAAAAAGAGTCGCAGCGTCTAAACCTTTTCTCGAAAAGTTTGCAGAATCGCTACCAGCAAATTTTAACGGACCTACTTCGATGTCTATATCTAAATCTTCTGCTGCTTTTTTAATAATCTCAATTACCCTTTCGGAATGTTTAGCAAAGAACATGTTTTCAGCTGTCGCTAAAAGAAAAGTATCGGCGCTTAAACATTCTAAATTAATCAACATCGCATCACGTTTTTTTAGTTCTTCTTTATAATGTGCTACAAAGCGTTTTGAACCACGCATATGCTCTTCACCAGCAAAGCTCACTAACCAAATTTCAGTCTCTTTGGGTCTATTCTGTTCTTTAGAAAAATGTTTTCCAATCTCGATAATTGCTGCTACAGCAGTTAAATTATCGTTTGCTCCCATGACAACCTTGTTTGAACGTAAAAATTTTGCGATTATTAAAATTAACGGTACACCAATTATGAATAATATTATTTGAACAAGATCAACAATGCTGATTATTCCTGATGCTGCACTCATCAATAATAATATTGTTTTAACAAATCCGATAATTATATTTAGAATGGACACCAACAGAGTGGATACGATTAGATACGTTGATCTTCCACCAAGTTTACTCAATAGAGGAAACTCGTAAGCAGAATCGTGATGACCGCCGAGTAAAACCAATTTTTTAGCTTGACCTTTAGGTTTTATTTTCCCTATCACGTGAAAAGAATCTTTCTTAGGAAAAAGAAAATCTATTACTTCCAAGGTTAAATTTTGCTGGACAAAATATACTGCTATACCTAAAAAGATTATGATACTTGATAACCAAGGTATAAAGAAGTAAAGAACAACTCCAATTATGTATAAAATTGCGGTGACCCAAATATAATCTAGGAAACCTTTTGGATGGCACTCGAATTCGTCCTTTACAACTTCATCACAAAACGAAGACATTCTATTCGATATAATCTCTCCTGCTTTCTTCTCTTCTTCTGAACCCCCTATTCGGGGTCCCACCTCTTCACAAATCATTTTAACAAAATCTATCATTTCTTTACCAGATGGGTCAATTTTTCGTTCGGTTCTTTTTTCCATTTTGATCATCTCAGTATAAGATTTCTTTATTACGATTTCGTTAATTTAACTATAAATCAAAATCGATTTTTAACAAGAAATCTATATTCTATTTTTATATTAAAGTTCGTTGAGAAAGATTATAAATCTTATAATTAAAAATCGGTTAGAATAAAAAAAATGTTGTAGAGTATAATTA
>WJKD01000894.1 GCA_014729315.1 Promethearchaeota archaeon
AGATATATCTTACTCTGAACTTTGATGGCATCTTATTTGAGGAATTAAGACTCTTTTGAAAGATTTTTTATTAATAAGTTAGTTAATAAAAAAATGACATTAGTTTAGAATGTTTTTATCACTAAATCACTCCAAAAGTAAGGAGAGATTGATTTTTCACTAATTCTTTTATTAAAGATTTTTCGATCTTTCCAATTTCTTGAATTCCTAAATCTTTCAATCGATTAATTAATGAATTAGTAATTACCCACTTTATTTGACTATAAGTAATTTCCTCCATTGGATAAAAAGGCCCTAGCTCGTCCTTAATAGCTAATTTAAGAAGCCCTTTAGCAGCATATACGCTTAAATCCAATTCACTTGAGATAATTTTTCCGAAAAAATCGATAAAATGCACACTCTTACCCTTTTGATAATTCTTCCTTAATTTTATTTATGATTTCCTCCTCTGTCAAGGATTTTTCTTGAGGCTGCTCCAAATCTTTGTTAAAATATTTTTTCAAATTCTCTGGCATCATCCAAGCTAAACCACTACATATTGAGAAGAACAGGGTAGTGATTGCAATTATTATCCCTATCATTAAAGCTTGAGGATGGTATAAACCTTCGGCTGAGGGAGGTAAAAAAGAGATTGCTATTGCCTCAATCAAGAGGATAAGCGCGCTATATCCAATTATTTGATATCTCTTTTTAATCCAAGGAGCGATTTCCCGATCTTTTATTTGAAAGTAATATTTTAAAGAAGAGTATCCGAACCAGATTTCTGCTATAGCCAAATTAATAGTTATAATCAATTTATAAATAATAAAGTAGAATTTTTCAACCTTAGAGGTCTGAAACGACATAGGAATTGTGAAAGGTGCTACATAAACGCTTATCAGAAAATTTACTAACTTCAAAGATAAAATAATTGTGAGGTATATATAGAAAGGGCTTTTTTTATCTCTATAAAAAGTCTGTTTGATAAATAAGAGTAAAAAGATGGTAGGTAAAAAGTATATTGCTTGGAAGATTAAATTAGAAAAATTACCATACGATAGCAATCCTTGCATTGAACTTACGATAAAAAAGAGAGCTAAATAAATAATATTATATAATTTGGTTGTTTTTGCTTTAATTACTAAAAATATTCCCACAATCAATTGAAGAATGATATATAATCCATAAATTATCGTAATTACCGTTAATAATATAGAAATTGAAGGATCCATTGTTGGATAATAATTTTTTTGTTTAACAATATGACGATCAATTTTATATTTAAATAACTTTTGTTGATCTGAGTTAGATTAGAATCTCTCGTTTGCATATTCTTAAATTTGTTTATTTCAAAAGAGAGATTTATTCGTTTTAAGCAAAAAAACTATAAAATAACAAATTACTTTAGATATATAATAGAAAAAAAGGAGATTGAGAAAATTGAAATTACGACTGATCTTAAAAACTACTACGAAAAACAATAAAGAGGTAAACTTGAAATTAAATATTGCTCCGAGCAAACATATTGGTTTTATAAATTTTGTTAATTTAGCTCTAAGCCAAAATCAACCGGTTACCATTTCGTTTGAAAAAATATCAAAATCAGGAGAAAAGGAAGAGAGCAAAATAGCGGGGCAATTTAAATTTTCTGCAAAAGATCAGAATGAATTAAAGGAATTGGAAAGAGAAATTCAAGGAACCGAACAAAAAAGAAAAAAGATGCAACAAAAAAGAAAGCAAAAATAAAGGATTAATACTAACAATTTCAATTATATGTGAAGATTTTACTCTCCATTTATTATTCGAAAATAATTTTCCCATCCTTTCTTAACATAAATCTTATTTTCATAGGTATCGTAAACTACTGTTCGCTCGCTTAATCCTCCTAGATCTTCTTTTTCAAGAGTGATCTCTGTGTTTCTTAACCAATGTTTTAATTCTAATTCTTTCTTTTGGAGGCTGTCACTGTCGCATTCAAAAGATTTAGTCCCTCCAACTAAAATCGCACTCATCTGCCTTTTGTTTGCGCCTTGATTCATCATTTCTTGAAAAAGTTTATTGACAATTTTCAATTTGTTTTTTTCTTTTTCTCGGTTGTGTGTTTCGTCCGGAGCGCAATAGGATATTCCGTAAATTTTAGCAACATTTTCTTTTAATATTAGAGCAATCCCTGACCCTAATCCATATAACGTTAACTTTTTTGACTTATTCTTGTCTGAATTTAAATTTATCAACCCATAATGGTTAGGTTTGATAACTAATTCGTTTCTAATATTAAGTTCAGTTATTTTGAGTGAATCGGGAGTTTTTTTGAGGATCTCTTTCGTTCTTTCCTTTACTTCAGTTTCAAGTTCAGTTGACTTTTTTACTCCTCGGTTAATTAAGTTCTGATTATCTTTGATTTTTTTTTGTTTTTGCTTGACGAGACCCTCTTTATTAAGAATTTCGTCTCCTCTTAGCTTAATTTGTTGCTCTAATTCCTCAAGTTGCATTATTTTTTCTCTCACACGGTTCTCTACGCTTCTTTCGGCGTTTTCTAGTTGTATAACACGGTTTTCGACTTTTCTTTCTAATATTTCTAAGTTATTAATTTTTTTTTGTACTTCTCTTTCTCGATTAGTTATTTCTCTTTCTAGTTCTTCTAAACGGATTTTTCTGATCTTTAAGTCTTCTTCCGGACGGTCAATTTGCCTTTCTCTGTATAGTATTTGATCTTCAAGAATTTTTACTTGTTTTAATCTCTTTTTTAATTGCGTCTCTAAATGATCGATCTGTTTATCAAGAAGTTGGAATTTTCGAAATCTTTCTTCAATATTTCCAATATTTGAGTCCTTCAAATATGCATTAATTTTTTTCTTTCTAATTTTTGGTAAATCTTTCGGTTTTTTTTGAGAAAAGGTCATAGGAATCTCAATAGGTTGGGTTTTAGTTTTATTAAGTTTCTTTTTTGTTAAATTACTTAAAATTTTATTCGGATTAACAATTTCAATTTGCTTTTTACTAACTTCCGAAATTTCATCTCTAATTGTAAATTTGGTTTTTTTTCTTCTTACTTTTTCCTTTCTACTGGTAAATTTTATCTCATTTGAATCAATTTCTTCAAGAAAATTTTTCTTAGGTTTGATCAAATTTGATTCTGGTTTTTTAAATAAATTATATGGTTGGTTCTCATCCTTTCGATCGTCCTTAAGAAGAGTAGAACCTTTTTTAGTGTAAAAATGTAAATCAGACTCAAACGCTAATAAATTTGTCTCTAGATCGTTCAGATTTTCTGTTTTTCCTAAAATAAGCAAACCATTATCCTTGAGATGACTCTCTAACAACTTTATGACTTTCTGGCGTGCTTCAGAGTTGATATAAATGAGAAAATTTCGACATAATATCAAATCGTACTTAAAGTTTTTCTGATGGCTTTTTATCAAATCCTCTTTTATAAAATTAACATCTTCTTTAATTCTATCATCTAAAGTGAAATTTGTTCCTCTGCCATTAACTTTTTCTTCAAAGTATTGATATCTATATATTTTAGGTGTTTCATACAGCGAATTTGGACCGTAAATCCCCTTTTTTGCAAATTTGATTGCGCTCGGATCAATATCTGAAGCAAAGATTTGATAATCAGGTAAATTTGTTTTATTTGATTTTAATTGATGAAAAAGCATGGAAATCGAATAAGGCTCTTCTCCAGTGGCACAAGGACAAGACCATATTCTTAGATACTTCCTGTTTGAAAATTCTGGTTTCTGAATTATTTCTTTGATTTTTTCGAATACGTCCGTATTTCTAAAAAAATGGGTATAATTAATAGTGAATTTATCTAAAAATAGATTCACTTCCTCTGGATGATCCCAGATGTAATCAATGTAAGATTCAATATTGTCAATTTTCGATGCTTTCATCCTGTACCTTATTCTCTTCTCTAAAAAATCTCTTTGATAATAATCGAAATTCAGACCGGTAACTGCATATAATTTGTTAACGAGTTTGTCTATTAAATTCGGTTTTAAGGACAAGATTTCTATTCTCTACACCAGAAGTCTGATTAGCAACGTTTTACAATTTATTAAATAATAAACTCGATTTATTTAAGTTTATTTTAAAGGAAGAATTAGACGTATGAAATAAAACCAAATTTAATCAATATTTTACAAATATTATACACTTTTTCAGTTGAAATTGAGCATAAATTGGAAATTTCATTTATGCTTTTAGTCCCATCAATTAAATTAAAAACTTTCATAGCTCTATCTCCAGAAAGATAATTTTTGGGGTTAATTGATTTTGATACTTTTAACATAGGAATTAATTTGTCTATTCGAGTTTTTTGAATATCTTTTTCGCCTTCCTTTTCAACGCAATCATTAATCATCGCTTCAAAAGATTTAAAAGCATCTAATCTACCACTCCAATTCATAATCTGATTAATATTAAAATTTTTAAGAAAAGTATTGGAGATTTTCTTTAAAGTATTATGAACATCCACACTCTTTGAATTATCATCGAAAGAGGCTAAATAAATCAAATTTGGAATATTTTTATCTTTCAAGAAAGATAACTTGTAATTATTTTTAGATAACTTAAGCTCGTGAATAGCGCCTAACTCGTTAAATTGATCTGAAAACGAATTAAGGGCCGAGAAAAAGCCAGAAATCATTATTAAATTATTAGTTTTAGAAAAAGGATTCTTAGAATTACAAAAATTGTGTGATAATAGAGGTAAACCATCCTTTATTATCATAACATTTCTAATCATTGAGTTCACTCCATTTTAAAAGTCTAATTGCACTTATCATTGAGAACGTTGATAGTATAGAGTATCATTAGAAGCTACACAACTAAGAAAAAAAAGTGTAAATAATACCCATATAATATAGTGTCGTGAACCAAAATATACCGTAATTATGCATTATAACTAATCTCTTATGCATTCTTAATAGATATTATTTAAGCTCATATTTTTAAGTTGGAAATTAAAAAAGCATGGATAAAATATAAACCAAAAATATCTTATATATGCTTATGACAACATTTGCCTCAATCAATATAACATGCGCCGTCTGCAAGAAAAATTTTGATAGTAATGAAATAGCAAGCTGCGGTTTTGCAAGCAAAAGAACCGATTTTAGACCTAATTATTGGGGTTTTAATCCAGTGGAATATTTTTATCATCTCTGCCCTCATTGCGGTTTTTGCGCAACGAAGAAAATTCACGAAATGAATCTAAATATTAAAAATATTAAGAGGAAAATAGACGAATTAGGTTTTTTAGAACAAACATCGCTTTCTCAAAAGCTAGAAAGAGCAATAAAGTGTATAGAAATCCTAAACGAATTAGAGATCTTAACCTTTAACGATTTTTCATTGGCAAATTCTTGGCTCCAACTGTATTGGTGGTCGGAAACTGAAGAGAATACTAAAAAATATGGAAGAATTGTTTTGGAATATTTTAGCAATGCATTGGCAAAAAATCAAGTTCCAGATGACCAAATAATAACAACAAAATACTTAATGGGAGAAATAAATCGGAGGATAGGTAATAAAATTCAAAGTTTGAAGATATTTGATGAGGTAATCTCTCTATACCAGAATAATACTGATTTAAAACAAATATATGATTTAGCAAAACAACAAAAAACTAATCCGAAAGAGAATTTGTAAATTAAGCACGATTCGGAAGAAACAAGTTCTTTCTGTTTAAAAAATTATGTATCAAAACTAATTTTACTCAACATTTTGTCTTAGAGCAAATGATTTAAAAATAAAGATTTTAAGTATTTATTTGATAGAATGCTAATGAATGGTTTAATTCGCAATATCCAAGTTAATTTTTTAACAAAATCGGGATATCCATTAATAATTTC
>WJKD01000895.1 GCA_014729315.1 Promethearchaeota archaeon
ATGTTTTCTATATCTTTATCAAGAACTGAACCTGTTAAATCAATTGGATTATTAAAAGAAGCGATTTTTCTTGCCACTGGATTCATATTGTTATACATGGCTTCTTTTTCTTCTTCAGTAAATTGTACGGCATTTAAACCATACCTAGTTAACATATCAGAACATAAAACGCCGTGTCCACCCGAAACTGACAAAACAGCAACATTCCCGTAAGTAATTGTATTCTCTCCAAAAGGTTTCTTCTTATGCGAGAGAACATCGAATACTTTAAGAAAAGTTAAGAGTTCTCTTTCAGATTTTGGTTGAATAATACGATATTGCTTTAAAGCTGCTTTTAAAATATCATAATTGCCCGCTAAACTTGCCGTGTGTGATTGTGTTGCGATTTTTCCCTGCGCTGTGATCCCTCCAAAATAAGTAATAATAGTGTCTTCTGAATCCTTAGCAAGGTTTAAAAATTCGCGTGCCCTTTTATCTTTGAACCCTTCTAAATAGAAAGCAATATTCGTAGTATCGGGATCGATTCTACTAAAATATTCAAGTAACATTGTCTCGTCTACTACTGCCCTATTACCGATAGAAACAGCAGTGGAAACTCCGATATTACGTTCTTGAAATTTAACAAAAAACTGATCTATTAAAACACCGCCAGATTGGCTTATTAACGCTACTGAACCTTTCGGAGGTCTCGTTATTCTTTCGGTTGGAAGAAAGATAGTGTCCACTAAGGGAGGTGCGTATACTCCAATACAATTAGGTCCCAAAACGGCAATATCATTGTCAAACGCAATTTTTTGGAGTTCTTCTTGTCGTTTAAGACCTTTACCGCCGATTTCAGCAAATCCCCCGCCAATTATGATGCATGCAGGAATATCTAACTCAGCACATTTTCTCACATAATCAATCGTATCATCTGGTCCAACTGCGATGGTAAGAATATCGGGAAGTTCTGGTAAATCTTCAATTTTCTTATGTAATGGAATTCCTTCAACTTGACCACCTTCGGGATGGATTCCGTATACTTTTACATTCATTTCAAATTCATTTTTTAATAAGATAATCCTTCCTGGACTCAAGTTATTACTACGTGAGATTCCAATTACCGCCATTGATTTTGGTTTAAAGAGTTTGTCTAAGTTCATTTTAATTGGGTTTTTAAATAACGGTTTAAGATTAATATTTTTTTATATGATAATAAAAATAACTCTTCGTAACTCTTACTAAAGGAACATTCTTATATTATTTTTTGACTTTCATTAATCAATATAAAAAATTTATAAATGAATAAGTGAAATCTATAATAAAATCTATTTTTTAATTTAAGATTTCCATTAAAAATAGACTAATAACTTAATGAGAATATAAAAATGAGCAGTGAAAAAAAAACAAACCACGACGATTCATATAGTTCAAAGCACGCTCTTGCTTTCAGTAGCGCTCAAATTTCAGACATCATCGCATATCAATCTTTCTCTTTTTTGATATTCACCTTTTATTTTACTGTGGTAAGAGTGAATGTCACTTTGATTACAATTGGATTTGTTATCTGGTCTGTGTGGAATGCAATCAATGATCCTCTTCTAGGAGCATTATCCGACAGAACCCATTCAAAATGGGGAAGACGGATTCCTTGGATTGCTGCTTCTACTATCCCACTCTCAGTAGTGATGATACTCTTATTTACGCCACCTATAGTACTTGGATTAACTGACCAAATTGTAAATTTCGTGTATTTTTTGATAATTATCATTATCTTTGAATTATTCTATACAATGTTTTCTATAAATCAAACGAGCTTATTCCCAGAGGTATTCATCGATATTAAAGATCGGGCGAAAGCTAACAACATAAAACAAATATTTGGAATTATTGGATTAATTGTTGCTTTCGTTCTCCCGTCTTTATTCATCCCCGATTTGACACAACAGCAATACTTAAATAATTATATCATATTCGGAGTCGTTTTGTGCATCCTTATATTAATAGGAGCAATAATATTTTTAAAATGGGGAGCCAAAGAGAGAGTTGAATTTAAGGAAGATTATAAGAATGCACCTCAGTTTTTTACTTCTGTAAAGATGTGCGTAAAAAACGAATGCTTTAGATGGACAGCTTTATCTTTGATAATGGTATGGTTTGTTTTTGGAATGTTACCAACTATTATACCACTCTACGGAAAGTTTGTTTTAGGTATTGATAATTCTATATTCATCTCCTTGATGCTTGCTTTAGCTTTTATTTCGGCAGCAATATTTGTTAATTTATGGAAGACAGTAGTGGTGAGAATTGGAGCTAGAAGAACATGGATGCTTTCTGTTTTAGCGTGGATTGCGTGTTTGATACCTTTAATGTTTATCTCAGACATGATATGGGGTTTCATTATATTCTTCTTTATGGGGCTGGGATTTGCAGGATCGCTCTTTTTAAGAGACATTACCTGGGGAGATATAATCGACGAAGACGAGATTAAAACCGGAATTCGTAGAGAAGCGGCTTATTACGGTGTAAACGCTTTGTTTATGAGATTTTCGACAATTTTAATTTTTCTGGCGATCAATCTTGTATTTACGAGCACGGGATGGGCTGTATACGCTCCTGACAAAGTTACTCCGAGTGTAATATTCGGTCTAAGGCTTTTAATGGTCGTATTTCCTGTAATTGCCTTATCTATAGCTCTAATTGGATTCTATAAGTTTCCATTGGACGGCGAAAGGTTGCAAGAAGTCAAGAAAGCCCAGAAAACCCTTAACGAAGAGAAAAAATCTAGAATCTAAATCCATATTTAACTTTTTTTTC
>WJKD01000896.1 GCA_014729315.1 Promethearchaeota archaeon
ATCCCAATCCGTTCAATTCACAGACAATGATTACTTATGATTTGCCACGAAATGAGTCTGCAAACCTAAAAATTTATGATATCCTTGGAAAGGAGGTGATCACTCTAATCAATGAACGTAAACCAGCCGGAATACACCGGATAATCTGGAACGGACAGAACAATGAAGGAGGGGATGTAACCAGCGGGATATATTTTATCTGCCTGAACACCGAAAGAATTTTGCAAGTGAGAAAGGTTCTTTTGGTGAGATAGCTATTTTTAATAATTGAACTTTACTTTAAACTGTTAATGGAGGATATTATGATTTCAATTAAGCAATCATTAAAATGGAAGCAAATGGCAACCATCTTGTTTGGTTTTTGGATTTTCATTTTAGCACCGAACATTTCCGCTCAGGAAAAGCATATCTTTTCAGAAGCACCGATGGAAGTTCGGGACGGAGTTTTGTTTTCCAACGTGCTATATGTCAAATTTAACAAATGCCTCCTCGACCTGCCAACTGGTGTTACAATTGCTGACTTCAATGATATTAGCGCTAAATATACAAATATCACCCAATATTTCAAAAATCTTGAATTTGATTATGGCGCTTTTCAGATTCAGAAAGCTATTCCCACAGCGGTATGGGGAGACACTATTAAAATTAATCGCAGAACAGGAAAACCCGTCAAATTGATCGACATGTCACAGTTGTTCATTCTTCATTTTTCTCAAATGGTTCCCATAAATTTCATTATTCAAGACTTTGAGCAGTTTGAAGAGGTCTCTTACGCCCATCAGCCAATTCAAGCCAGAGATTTAATCGAACCCAACGATCCGGATTATGATACCTATCAATGGAATCTTAAAAAAATAGAGGCAGAGGATGCCTGGGACATCACAACCGGCAATTCAGAGATTATCGTTGGCATAATAGAGGCGCACGGTGTAAAAAGAGATCATGAAGATCTGGTTGGAAAATTTGTAACAGGAGAAGGAGATACCAGTTATGATCTCGATGATGATCATGGCACAATGGTGGCGGGCATCATCGGTGCGTTAACAAACAATGATACAGGAATCGCAAGTTTAGGCTGGAATATCAAAATGATTCCTTATCATTGGACTGGTTGGAATCCTGCTCAAATGGGAAACCTGCCCACTAAAATACAAAACGCCATCTATGATGATGTAGATGTTTTAAATTTCAGCTTTGAAACAACAAAGTTATGCTTTGATGATCAGGAGTGCGCTGTACCAGCTAATTATCCATCAGTTTTGCAGCAAGTTTATAACGCTCTTAGTCAAGGCATAATTATTATTGCAGCAATTGGAAATACTTCTCCTTATTGTAAGACAAGCAGCTGTAGATACTATCCTCCTTGGACTCCTTATCCAGCCAGTTATTATTTTAGCGCACAGGACTGTACTGGACTGGATGACGATGTTGAGGTCATTGGCGTAAGCGCTACAGAAAGTGATGATGATTTCCCGGCAGCCCATAACTACGGTAACTTCGTTGATATCGCAGCACCTGGAATATGGGTACGGACAACCCAACATAGCACAAACGGTTCATCAACATACGGCATTGGATCAGGGACCTCAATGGCAACACCTCATGTGTCCGCCCTTGCCGGGTTGATATTATCTATAAATCCTGATCTAACTATTCAACAAGTTCAGGAGATTATTGAAACAACTGCAGAAGATTTAGGAGATCAGGGTCGGGATGATTATTATGGTCATGGTCGCATTAATGCCCATGACGCTCTGCTGAAAACTCTGGATGAGTTAGAGACGCTCAATTCAATTTCTTCACAAGCTACTGCTCTCAACGGCAGTCGAAAATTAATTAAAACCGGCGATGATTTGTTTCTGGTCTATGAATCCGGCAACCAGATTTATGTCACAGAATCCGATAACAACGGTAGTACCTGGAGCGATCCGCCGACACGATTGAGTGACGGCGAAGGACAAAATAAATTCCCCTCCATCACCGGAAACAGCAGCGAACAATTTGTGATCTGGCAGCGCTATACCGGTTATAGCAG
>WJKD01000897.1 GCA_014729315.1 Promethearchaeota archaeon
AGAATAAATTTCGGTCTTTCTTTTTTTTTGCCACCATTCAAGTTTTTTTTCTAGTTCTGACGAAAGACCTAGATAACCATCGTGTTCAATTAGTAAATTTTTCTCGAGCGAAGTTTTTATTAATTTTTTCGCTTTATCGTAATTCATAAGATATAAAACAAAGGAAATATGGAATGCCAACTCATCCTTTAGTATTTTGGGTAAATCGATGATTTTCCAAATATAAAGTATCAAATCAGAATGAGTGCGAGGTTTTGAGAGATCCATATAAGATATAAAATACGTGATATTTTATATTTGAATTCATTAAATCGATTTTTTTAAATCAATTTCCATTCCTCTGAGAGAGTCTAATTCTACAAGAGAAATTATGCCTGGAGTTGGTTCTATACCAAAACTTTTCATAAACTCGGTTTGCGCTTGAAAGCAACCAGAATTAACTAATAAGATATTTCGATATTTACTTAATCCGTTAATATGAATGTGGCCCGTATGAAATATTTCTGGCACTTCGTTAATTACGAGCCAATCCTCTGGAGTAGGAGCAATTTGAGTTTTATTGCCGAAAATCGGAGCGAGACTACGACAACGGAGCATTTCCTTCATAGTCTTTGCAGGATCGTCATTTGAAAGCTCGTTAATTAATAAATTTAGGTCTAACATACTATCACCATGATAAATTAAAGTGTCAACATTATGCGTTCGAATCGTTGCGGGATTACCTAAGCATTTGATTCCCAATATTTCTAAATCTCTTGCGTATTTTTTCGGAACTGCTGGACGAGGTATAGCGTTTCTTACTGGGTCGTGATTACCGGAACTAAAAAATATTTGAATGTAATCTGGCAGTTGTGAAAGTAGTTCTGCTGCTTTACCAAATTGTTCGTATATATCGTCAATAATTAAATCGTTCTTTTGTTCTGGATATACTCCTATACCGTCGACAAGATCCCCATTAATTACCACATATTTTATTCGACCTGCGATCTCTCTATAATTTTGGTTATGCACCTTTCCATTTACAAATTTGATAAATCGCGACCATAATTTAGGTTCAAATTCTCTACTTCCGATATGTAAATCAGAGAGCAAAACGATAGAAAGGGGATCAGGAGAATTTTTTGGCGAAAAATGAGGGATATCTATTTTTGTAAAGGAATTAGCAAAAACTATACCCGATCTTCCGTTTTTACCCTCGTTATAAATTCCTTTTACGCACACCATTTGATCTTGTATAGTATTTTTTGCTAAGTTTAGATAAGTTTTATAATCGGGGTCATTTTTTATTAAAACATTAATGGTCCCCGTTAAATCCTCAATTGTTAAAAAATAATGACCATTTTTAGTTGGATGAATTTCGGTAACTAAACCTAACAGGGTTATTTCATCTGATGGTTTCTTGTTTATAATGTTAACAATATCTTCAGAATTTCTCGCATCAGAACGTTTTTTCATTAATCTCGCAAGTTGTGTAAACTTACTGCGTGTCAATTGATAGAAGTCGTCATATTCTCCTGAAGTAAAGAGTTTCCCCGTAGGATCTTTCAATATTTTGTAATCTGAAGGGTATTCTTTTGCTTTTGCTTTGAACCTGAAAGTTGATTTATTCGATCCATAGGATTTGACATTAGTTGATTGATTCTGATGTTTATCATTCATTTGGGGGCGATGACTAACATTTTGAGGTTTTGGTTGAAGCTTTGCATCAAGTTTATGGTTTATATTATGTTGATGCGATTTTTTTTCGATCGACTTCTTGTGGAGTATTTTCTTTTCAAAATTTCCATTTATTTCTTTTTTTTGGATCTTTTGAGAGACAACACTTCTTTTCTCGGGTTTATTCTTAGCTTCTTTGAAGAATCGTTTAAACCATTTTTTTATTTCGTGGTTGTTGATCTTTTTTAAGATATCAGAAGTTAACAAACTCTCAAACGAAGCAACGAAACTTGATTCTCTTATTAGTACATCTATTTTATTAAACGGATCTTCATTTTTCAAAAGATAATTAAACACATCGGGGCTGATATTTATTCCAGAATTTATTATTCTCTCGATAAGACTTCTCTTATAATTCTTTTCTAAAACACTCAATTTAAACAAACCAAGATCAAATTATACTAACAAATTATAAATTACAATAAATTTCTTCTTATTAAAGGAAAAATAATTTTTTATTTAAATAAGAAGAGAGGAAGGATGTATTCTAAATCTTAAAAACCTATTACCTCTACGAATTAAAATGAATCCTTTCTCAATAGTGTGTTAATAGATTAGTTTAAAATATTTGTCTCGGTTATACACTATATTAATTTTCATTTTTCAATAAAATTTAAAATAAACACATGGGAACGAAATATGGTCGAAATGAGTAAAGATTTGGAGAACTACTTTGATTTAATCCAAGATAAAGTTAATATCTGTTACAAATTGGCTGAGAAAGCGCGCGAACAAGGTTTGGATCCAGAAATTTACGTAGAATGTCCCCAAGCAAAAGATCTTGCGGGGAGAGTTGAAAAGTTAGTCGGACCCGTGGGTGTTGCAAATATTATAAGAAAACTCAAGACAGAAGGAAAAAACGACGATCAAATTGTCTTTCAAGTCGTATCTGACATATTGGATAAGAAAATAGGTAATATAGACTCTCTAGACGAACGTGTTGAAAGAGCAATTAGAGTCGGATTAGCTATCAAAACTATGGGCGTAGTAAGCGCTCCATTAGAAGGTATTTCTAAAATAAAAATTAATGAGGACCAGCGGGGTAATAAATATCTATCTTTATATTTTGCAGGACCAATTAGGGCGGCGGGTGGTACGACAGCAGCTTTATGCGTATTAATCGCAGATTATGTGAGAAGGAAATCAGATATCCCAAAATATATCGCCAGCGAGGGCGAGGTCGGAAGGTACGTTGAAGAAGTCAAGCTATATGACAGAAGAGTACATCTGCAATATCCATCATCTAACGAAGAAATTAGGTTTGCCGTGGAACATTTACCCGTAGAAATAAACGGTGATGCTACCGAAAACGAAGAAGTTTCTGCTTTCCGAGATTTGCCAAGGGTTGAAACAAATAGCATTAGAGGAGGCGCTTGCTTGGTGTTAAACGATGGAATAATATTAAAGGCCCCAAAACTCCTTAAAATTGCCAAAGCGATGAATCTCAAGGGATGGGACTGGTTAGCAGACTTGAAAAAATTAGCAACAAAGGAAGAAAAGCAAGACAAAGAAGAAGAGAAAGCGAATAAGAATCACATTCCTCCAAATTTTAAATATATTGCAGATATAATTGCGGGTAGACCGGTTTTTAGTAATCCTTCTGAAGTAGGTGGGCATAGAATCCGATACGGAAGGTCAAGAAATACGGGCTTAGCAGCTGGGGGAATGCATCCTGCTACATTAGTTTTATTGGATCGATTTGTAGCAATAGGTACTCAGTTAAGGATTGAAAGGCCTGGAAAAAGTACGAGTATTTGCCCCGTTGATTTTGTTGAACCTCCGATAGCGTTACTTCAAAATGGTAATGTTATCAAGGTTGACTCAATGGAAAAGGCAAGGAATATCTTCCACGATATTGACAAAATCTTATTTATAGGCGATATTTTGTTTGGATTTGGAGAATTTGCCGAGAATAACCACTTTTTAATTCCCTCTGGTTATGTAGAAGAATGGTGGGCACAAGAACTTGCTCTCGCAGCTAAAAATAAGAATGCTCTAGCTAAAGTAAAAAGATTTCTTGATAATCCTTTTGAAGTAATCCCAGTAGCCGAAGAAGCTGTGCTTTTTTCCAAAGAATTCAATATTCCACTACATCCTAAATATCTCGATTTCTGGGGAAACATTACTGCTAAGGAATTTCAAATTTTAAGATCGACCTTTTGCAAAAGTTTTTCAAAAATAGAAAAATCTCTCGTTGTGAATAACGAAGATAACATAAAGACCATTCTGGAAAAGGCTTTTATACCTCACAGAGTAAAGGATGGAAAGATATATTTTAGTAAAGCGATGGTTTTCATCTATTCGGTAATTTTTAATTTGGATGAAGAAGTAGAAAACAAAAAAGAAGGAACATCGTTAGATGATAAAGATATCTTTGAATATATTAACCAAATATCACCTATCGAAATCAGAGATAAGGCCCCCTACTATATGGGTACGAGAATGGGACGACCAGAAAAGTCAGAAAGGAAGAGTATGAAGGGCATTCATGCATTATTCCCATTAAGTGATAAGGTAGGGAATTCAAGATCGGTAGAAAAGGCCATAGAATTAGGTAAAATTAAAATCGACCTATGCCGAAAGAAATGTCCCAATTGTGGTACGATTACAATTTTTCATAAATGTCCCAAGTGTGGAGAACATACAGAATTAAAAAGAATGTGCAATAATTGTAAAAAATATTTCCCAAAAAACGAAGAACAGTGTCCAGATTGTACGTCTAGGTTAAAATCTGCAAAGGAAGCGATTTTTAATGTTAGAAATCATGTAAATTCAAGTTTAACTAAATTAAAAATGTATCTTCCTGATAAGATGAAAGGGATTTTTGGGCTAACCAACGAATTTAAAGTCCCCGAACCTATTGAAAAAGGGATTTTGAGAGCAAAAAACGATGTGATGGTGTATAAAACCGCTGAAATCCGATACGATGCGACCGATATTCCGTTAACCCACTTTAAACCCAGAGAAATCGGCACCTCAATAGGGGAATTAAAGCGCTTAGGATACGAAAAGGACATGTTTGGAAAGCCTTTGGAAAGCGAAGAGCAAATCTTAAAATTAAAAGTGCAAGATATTCTTTTGTCCGAAGATTGTGCGCAATATTTTATCAAAGTTGCAAAATTTCTAGACGATGAATTAGAATATTTTTATAAGCTGAGAAAATTTTACGACGTGAACGATATTCAAGACCTTATTGGACATCTAGTAGTGGGGTTAGCTCCACACACCAGTGCAGGGATAATTGGGAGAATTATAGGGGTTAGTCCTGCTCGCTCGATCTACGCTCATCCTTTTTGGCACGCTGCGAAACGTCGCAACTGTGATGGAGACGAAGATGGATTGATGCTATTGTTAGATCCATTACTGAATTTTTCTCGACATTATTTACCGAGTAAAATTGGGGGACGTATGGACGCAACCTTGGTTATTAGCACCCTTTTAGATCCTAATGAGATCGATGTTGAAGCACACAATATTGATACATTGGATGCCTACCCTTTAGATTTTTATAAGTCAACTTTAGAATTCAAAGCACCTTCAGAGATTGAAAAAAGGATGAAATTAGTTAAAAATTCTTTGGGAACTGCTAACCAATACCATTTAGGATTTAACATACCTACTTCCGATATTAATCAAGGGCCCACAATGACAGCATATAAAACTTACGAATCTATGGACGAAAAGATTGACGCTCAGCTCCACTTAGCGAAAATAATAAAGTCAGTGAATGAAAGATATGTTGCAGAAAAAATTTTATCTTCGCATTTTAATCCCGACATTTTGGGGAATTTAAGAAAGTTTTCTCAACAGACTTTCAGGTGTGTTAAATGCAACACTAAATTCAGAAGACCCCCACTTTCTAATAACGGAAAATGCCCCGCGTGTAAGAAAGGAAATGTCATTCTTACCGTCAATAGGGGTGGAATTGAAAAATATATTCCTAGGGCAATAAAAATTTGTAATGATTATAATCTTGACAGTTATACTCTCCAAAGAATGGAATTAATCGAAGAATATGTTGAAAGCTTAACAAACAATCCAAGAATCAAGCAACAAAAACTCTCGGACTTTTTTTAGATAATGCAGAGAGTGGGATTCGAACCCACGAATTTAGGTCGAAGATTTACAATCTTTCGAAGACCTATGTCACTAGAGCCTCAGTCTAGCGCCGTAGACCAGGCTTGGCAATCTCTGCTTATATTTAATAAAACCTTTTTCTAATTAGTTGTTTTCTTAATCGAAATTATATTAAGATAGAAAATTTAAAGTTTTAAAATTTTAAAGTTTTATTCTCTGATTACTATAATTTAATAATAAAGATGAAGATTTTGGTGAAATAAAATCACTCAATATAAAACCATAATTTTAGAAATAAATAAAGAAGAACAATTCGCAACGATTTATTTAAACCGACCTAATCGATTGAACACATTGAACACACAATTGGCTGAAGATTTTCTTTCTACTATTAAAATTATTTCAAATGATAACCAAATTAGGTCGCTGATAATTACAGGAAGAGGAGAAGCATTTTGTGCGGGGGGTGATCTAATTGAGTTTGGCCAATCTACTAATCCCGATTTCCTCTACAATCTGGCGACCACATTTCACAAAGCGATTAGAATTATGAGAGAGATGGATGCTCCTATTATAGCAGCCATTAACGGCATTTGTTATGGTGTTGGTATGAGTATAGCTTGTATTAGCGATATTCGATTATGCCTAGATAAAGCGAAATTTGGAGTAGCCTTTACATCGGTAGGTCTTTCTCCCGATTCCTCCTTGACCTTTTTTTTACCGAAAATCGTCGGACTACCATTAGCTAACGAAATGGCGTTGATCAATCGTGTTTTAAACGCGAACGAAGCAAAAACTCATCATTTAGTTTCTCAAATTTACACATCTAGCGAAGAACTTGTTGAAGGATCCCAAAATTTGGCTCGAAAAATCAGTTCAGGACCAACTATAGCTCTTGGATCAACCAAAAAATTATTTGTTAGCTCGTTTGCTCACAACTTACGCGATCATTTGGACGAGGAGCTTGCTAATCTACGAAAGAACTCTCATTCCCCAGATTTTCGCGAGGGCGTTAACGCATTTGTAGAAAAAAGAAAACCGAATTTCAAGGGTAACTCTGGAAAAAATTAAATATAGAATAATAAAAATTTAAATTTTAAAATTTTTATTTCTAAGTAGATATACTAATTATTTACTCTAAATTTATCACGAGAAATTAAAATAACGAGAAACTATAATAAAAGTGTATTATCTTGAGCGTCGATAGAGACAAGTTGGAAGCGTTGTTAAAATGGTATAAACAAGAAGTAGGCGATGAATTGATCGCGGCTATTATCGTGAACAGAGAAGGTTTAGTTATGGACGCAGTAACCGGTTCTGACGAAACAGAATCCGTCAACGAAGAGATTATAGGAGGCGTGAGTGCTTTAGTAGAACCCGTGTTAAACAGAATAAATCAAGAATTCAGTTCAGGAGCCTTTGGAACGGGGACTTTTGACACGGAAGATTATCGTCTCATTTTCTGTGAGGCTGGTCCAGAAGCTATTTTCGTAACAGTTTTAAAGTCTGTAGCCATGGTTGATCCCGTGTTTCCTTATGCTTACATGGCGGCTGAGAAGATTAACAGAATATTTGACGGTCGGACAGTAAGTCCTGTGATCCCTAAAATTATTACAAACTCGAAAGAACAACATATAATACGCAAGTTGGACAAGATCCAAAAGATCAAGGTTCAGTCGGGGGAGTATGCTTACAAATTAATCCTTGGAGGCGATGGAGCTGTCGGCAAGACAAGCATGGTCCATCGGTTCGTTGAAGATGCGTTTCAGACAGATTATAAAAGCACCATCGGTACTTCGATAATGAAAAAAGAATGTAATTTTGAGGGCTTAAAGTCTAAAGTACGATTTGTTATTTGGGATTTAGCGGGTCAATCGCAGTTTCAACGCGTCAGACAATCCTATTTAGCAAACGCTGAAGCAGGAGTTTTGGTATACGATGTAACTCGTAGTGAAACTTTTGAGAATATTAAAAAATGGCGTGAAGAAATTCTCAGCGCTACAGACGGAATTGCGCTAATTCTTGTAGGGAATAAAATCGATTTAGTCGACCAGAGACAAGTTTCGCGTAATCAAGGAGAAAGTTTAGCCCAAGAATTGGGGTTATCCTACATAGAAACTTCCGCAAAAACTGGAGAAAACATAGAAGACGCATTCAAAATGCTCGCATTACAAATTATTCGAATTTTTGTGGAAGCTGAAGAAGTATAAAGCCCCTGGGGAGATTTGAACTCCCGATCTACTGATTTCCCGTAATCTCTCTCTTCAATAACGACGACAGAGAAAAATACGAATCAGTTGCTCTACCGCTAAGCCACAGAGGCATTTTTCTACCTTAATAATAATTAATTTAATTTTGAAAAAATTATAAATCTTATCTAATGTGTTCTGATTTAATCATTGCTGAATTAGGAGAAACCGAATTAATTTCAATTATCGAAAAATTAGTATATAAAAAAACGGGAAAAAAATTAATCCAAGATGATTCGTTCTATTTTTTTAATCTTCACGAGCATCTCAAGCATATTAATTCTGATACTACGATCGCATTCAATTCTGATATGTTCGTCTCTTCTACTGACGCGCCAACCCAGATGAGTTCGTTTCAAATGGGAAGAAAATCTATATTGATGAATTTGAGCGATCTAATAGTGAAGGGTTTGCGACCCTTAGGTGCCATGGTTTCGCTTGGTGTGCCCAAGCAATTAAAGGTAGAAGAATTCAAAATGATTATTGAAGGAATCGTTGAGTATAGTATGAAATATAATTTAGAGTATATTGGTGGCGATCTAAACGAAACGAACGAGATTATTATAAATCCCACGGTATTCGGAATTAGCGAAAAAGCTAAAATTATTCACAGAACAGGCTTAAAGAAAGGAGATTATTTGGTTGCTAACGGGAAATTTGGTCTTACGGGAGTAGGATTTGATATCTTGTTAGATCCACTAAAAAATTTAACTGAATTTAGTCCTTACCATCGATCTATTGAAAGCGTATTATCACCAGGAGATTTGGGAGAAGAGGCATTTTATTTATCCGATAATAATTTAGCTACTTCGAGTATTGATTCGTCTGATGGAATAGCTAAATCATTGCATGATTTAATGATTGCAAACAGCCATTTAGGTGTTGGATTTGAAGTAGATTTTAACGCCAATTTAATTGATAAAGAAGCTATCGAATATTCTAAAAAATTCAATAAATCGCTCGAAGATTTAATATTTAACGGGGGAGAGGAATTTATTCATCTTTTCACCATTGATCCCAAAAACTATGATGCTGCACAGAGGACAATTTTCAGTAATAACGGGCAGATTTACAAAATAGGAACAGTGGTATCAACCCCTAAAATTTATTACGTAAGGAATAAAAAAAAGCATGAATTAGATAATCTCGGTTTTGAACATTTTAAAGATGCAATGTGAGATTTTATTTGTCATATAAGAAGAACACTTCTTAAAACGCTAAACTAAATAAAATTTTTATATTATCAAGGGTTTTTTATTATAATTAGCATAAATTTTTTTTGACGATTAGTTTTCTCTCCGTTTTTCTTACTAATCGACTGAGCTTTATGCTTTATAACAAACCATATCTTTAAATTTGGGCTATTGGCGCAGTCAGGTAGCGCAACAGGCTTTTAACCTGAAATTCGCTGGAACTTACCCAGCGTTCAGGACGGTCGGGGGTTCAACTCCCCCATAGCCCGCCACTTTTAAATGTTAGGGATAGTGTTTTTATCTTTCTAGAAGAAATATTAAAGATCTCTGACCTTCTGCTAAAATTTTGCAGCTTACTGAAATATTTTACGGAAAGGGAAAATTATAAGTCTTTTTACATTTTGTATTATATAAGAAAAGATATCTGACATCCAACATGAAAGAAACCTCAAATAATCTTCCCTCAGATGAGTCTGAACAACTGTTAATCAAATCTCAGGA
>WJKD01000898.1 GCA_014729315.1 Promethearchaeota archaeon
GACAAAGTATCTGACAATTTGCTTAAAAGGATAGAGGACGCATTAATCTGAAAATGATTAGCTTTAAGGTTGAAGATTATAAGAATTTATTATCAAATTTTAAATGAAAATAAATCTTTAAAAAAATTTAGTTTCTATATCTCAGTCGTTATTTTCCAAATCCCAAATATAGCAATCTGTTTTTAACATTGGCTTATTATTCTTTAGAAATAAAAATCTTTATAATCTCGGAGAAAATAGTCTAATAATTCATATATCAAAATTGAATATAGTTATAATTTGATATTAGCAAAATAAGATGGTTACAAAAAATCTATACTCGTAAAATAAATATTTTTAATAAGAATAAGTTAAAAGAAATTTTAGATACTAGACTTTTTTTTGTAAAATTATTGTTGGATATCTCAGACTTCTAGAAACCTTTCGCTATAAATTTTCACGAGATACGAATTAATCATTACTGGAATCGAAACTACTAAACCAACAATTATAACAAAATAGGTCAAAATACTCATGCCGGAGATTATAAACATTTGACCAAAAACATCGATGAGATAATGCGTAATAACGCACGAAACAATGCTCTCTGTTTTGACATACATGTAGGCTAAGAAAAATCCTAATATCGTTGCGTAAACAATCTGTACTACTGTTGAAAGTAAATCAGCACCGAATAAAAGATTCATCAAATGAATTAGTCCAAATAAAACTCCATCAATGATAATTGATGTTCTCTTCGAATATTTCTTTAGCAACATAGTCAATATAACGCCTCTAAAAGCAACCTCTTCCCAAATACCTGGTCGGAGATTATATACCCACGAAAAGGATCCTAAATTATCTGGCTGTGGTGCCATAAATAAATTCACGAAATTAAACGAAATCTGAATAACAACTAATCCCGCAACGAGCTCAAATGCGACAAATACAGCGACTACAATAAGTCCCAAGATGACATTATGCTTTAAAGAGCTGCTGTCTTTTAATTGAATAGCTTCAGAATATTCTCCCAAGGTGTTCACTCCATTCGGCAAGTTTAATCCATAAGGTACTATTAACAAGAACAATATAGCCAAGAATCCAAACATCAATGAAAATTGCAGTAATATAATGCTAAAAAAATGCATATCTCCTATTGCGATATATATCAGCGTTTGCGTAAGTAGAGCAAGAAACAAGAACAAATTAAAAAGTGCTGCTACAACGATACCGCCGATAATTGGTTTTTCTTGTAAAATTTGTTTTAATCTAGTCATTTTTACTTTCTCACCTCCTTATATTTCTTTTTTCTTTTTCATTTGGTTCCGGAATTTTTATATCCGAGAGTGTCTTAGGACCAAAAATAATAATGATTATTATGGCAAAAATGACTTCTAAAGGAACTAATATTGATAAATAGTGAATAGATCCACCTTTCATAAATAAAAATGCATTAGACCCAAAAAAATTGAGAAATCCATGGAAGAACATTGAAAGAATAATACTACCGTCCGTTGTATTATAAATCCAAGTCATAAGAATCGATATAACAATTATATGGGGAATATATAAAAGTAGAGGCATTTGAGATTGTGGCGCGTCAGGAATTAACCATAAGGGTAGGTGCCATATCAACCAAAAGATTCCCGTTATTAAACTCGCGTTTAGAGCCGTAGTATTTGACTGAGATGATGACAATAAAAAACCTCTCCAACCGGGTTCTTCATTCCCACCACCAATAAATATAGCCATTACAAAATTTATTGTAATATAGAAAATCAAAAAGTATACTGAGAAATTTAAGAACGGATTAACCAAAACACCTCCTAGCAGAATATGGATTGATAAAACAGAGATTATTAAACTCGCATATACAATTATAGCGATTGTAAACCATATGAAACCTATCTTTATCTTCGTGAACCCTTTTTTAAACGAGTTTAAATCCTCCTTATTTCCAAAGATTAGAAGTGTAATGATTGCAGATAAGGCAGGACCAAATCCTCCTATTCTTATCAACAACCCTACATAATTCGGGAAATTTATTACTAAA
>WJKD01000899.1 GCA_014729315.1 Promethearchaeota archaeon
ATTATCGTTGATTTAAAATAAAATTAGCTTTGAATCTATAATTAATGAAAAATATTATTTTCTTTTTACTAAAAATTATAAATATCTTCACTATGCAAATTTTATGGAAAAAATATCGGAAATAAAAAAGGAGATTAAGGAAAAGGAGGGAAAAGAGTGGATTGGGTTAATGACCAGCACGGAAAAGCAATTAGAAGCGCTCGTGTATTATTTAGATCACCCCAAACTACCCGAATATCCAAAACTTCTTAACGAGATCATTGAGCTCTATTACATTGCAAAAAATAGCGCATTTACAAAAATGGAGGGGATAATCCGTAAGCTAGACCAATTAAATATTACATTGGGAAAGCATCAGTACTCAGAAGATAAACAAGTGCAGCAGCAACCCAAGTTTACAAATTACATTCAGGAAATTAAAAGATTAAAGGGAAAAGTGCAAATCTTATTGGATTCCCCTTATGGAACGAGTTTACCAGATTCTGTGCAAAAATCTTTAATCATCTTTATAAATTACTTAAATCATCCCGATTTTCCAAAAAGACCTAACCTTTTTGATAAAGCCTACGATATCTTCGAGGAGGCGGAAAAAACCGAATTTATGAAAATGCAAGCGTTTAAAGACATGCTAAATATGTTGGAAATTAAATTAGGGTCATTAACTAATGAATTAAAAACCTATAAAACTATGGAAGAACGCCAAGAAGACTTAAAAAACAAAAAAAAAGAACTTGACGAAGAGTTGAATAAAATTAGTCTAATGAGAGAAGAATTCGAAAAGGAGAAAGATAAATTTTCCAAAAAAAAGGAGAATTTTAACGCAGAACGAAAGAAATTTAATTTAGAAAAAAAGAATTTAGAAAAAGAATGGGAAAAACTTGAGACCGAACGAGAGCAAATTGACGAAGAGAAAAAGACTTTATTGGAGGAATGGGAGAATCTTAATAACCAGGTCGTGAAATTGGAAGCAAGACTCAAGGGATTAGAAATTGCGGACGAAGCCCGAAACAAATCGCTAAACAATCAATAAGGAGTTTAGAAACGAATTTTTTTAAATCAATTAATCAAAATTCTTCGACATCTTTAGTTCTTCTTTTTTTCATTTATCTTCTTAATGTTTACAAATAAAACAATAAATTTTATTACATCTTTAATAATTCACATTTTTATAAAAGAAATTATTTATAGCTGAATTATATTGATATTAATTTGCATAACGGGAGCCTCTGGTGTGAGCCTTGCTCTAGAATTGTTAAAGGTTTTAAAAGAGAAGCAAATAGATACAGAACTAATCATTTCTAAAGTTGCTAAAAAAGTTATTAGATTGGAAACGGATTATAAATTAAATGATTTTTATGATCTAACTAAAAATACATACGATTACAACGATTTAACTGCTGCCCCAGCTAGTGGTTCTTATAAACTGGATGGAATGATTGTTGTTCCTTGCACAATGAAAACTCTAGCAGCGATATCGCATGGATACGCTGACAATTTAATTACGCGAACTGCTGATGTAATGATAAAAGAAAAAAGACCCTTAATTTTAATTACGAGAGAAAGCCCTTTGAGCGTAATTCATCTGGAAAATATGCTAAAGCTGGCAAAGCTTGGAATAATTATTGCTCCACCTGTTCCCTCGTTTTATATTAAACCAGAAACAGTCGAAGATCTTATTTCTCATATGGCAGGAAGAATACTCGATCAAATTAACATCAATATAGACATTAAAAGATGGGGGATTCAATCAGAGAAAGACACATAGTCTTAATTAAATTTTAAACTTAACAATATTTATTAATTAATTACCAATTTTAATCTCTTAATTCTTATTTAATTATTTAGCTAGATTTCAAAAAAAATGAGCTGAAAGTTGAGATGAGGAGTTTTTTAAATCAGGTGGAAGTAAAAAAAGATCAAAATAAAATTAGAATTAAAGATTTGGCCCATAAAATTAAAAAAACTGGAGAGACTCCTACATTATTTAGCTTGAATGAATTCGATTTCCCCATCGTCTCTGGTTTATTAAGCACAAGGGAGTTATTTGCTGCTTCTTTAGGGATCAATCCTTCAAATATTATAAAACATATTTCAGAAAAGATTAACCATCCTCGGAATTATAAGATTGTTAAAAAAGCCGATTTCTTGGAGGATACAATAGAAATAGATGAAAATACGAATCTGGATGGTCTTATACCTTTGATTGATTTTTATGGAGGAAAAAGATATACAACATCGACTATCGTTGGGGCGATTATTCCCAGTGAGGAAAGACAAAATATATCGTTTCATAGAATGATGTATTTAGGAAAGAACCAATTTGCCATTCGAATTGTTGCCCAACGGCATCTAGATAAAGCATACACAGAAAAAATAAACAATAATGAAGAACTCGATATTGCAATCATCGTGGGAGTCCATCCTGCAATTGAAATCAGCGCTTCGTTTTCAGTTCCCAATTTAGACGAGTATAAATTAGCAAGCGCTTTTTTAGACGGACTAGAATTATATAAACTCCCTAATGGAATTCTAGTGCCTAAAGATTCTGAATTTGTAATGGAAGGCAAAATAACAAATGGATTGGCTAAAGAGGGTCCCTTTATTGACCTAACTGGCACAGCAGACATCGTCCGTCAACAACCTATTTTGAAAGTGAACAGATTATATCATAAAACAAATCCTATTTTTAGAACTATCCTACCTAGCGGAAAAGAACACAAAATATTAATGGGCATTCCCCAAGAACCTCGAATTTATAATTATCTTTCAAACACAATAAGTACTATAAAGAATGTTGTTCTTACTCAAGGAGGATGTAGTTGGCTACATGCTATCGTTCAAATACAAAAAAAAACGGAAGGGGACCCAAAAAATGCAATTTTAGCAGCACTTGCCGCTCATCCAAGTTTAAAAAGAGTAGTCGTAGTGGACGAGGATATTGATATAAATAATGCGGAGGATGTTGAGTGGGCTATTGCAACCCGGGTTCAAGCGGATAAAGACATTCTTATGGTACCAAATTCCAAGGGATCCTCGCTCGATCCCTCTTCTAACGATAGCATCACTTGTAAATGGGGAATTGATGCTACAAAACCCCTTAAAGATAATGAAGAATATAATAAGGTTGAATTTTAATGTTCCTAACCAAAGAAGAGGAGCATATTTTAGATGGAGAATTAGGTATTATAAAATCCAAAGCAATGCGAATCCTAGTTTCAATTGGGGATGTGTTTGATGCAGATAGACTTATTCCTATCGTATCTACGCAAATTTCGGGTGTATCGTATAAAACGATTGGAAACGCGGGCTTGGAATTTTTGGAGGATTGGAGTCAAGAAGATGTAAACGTAGTCGTAGAGAGTTGGATGAATCCTGCGGGAATGGATTTAAGCCAATGGAAAGAAATGGGAATTTCAAAAGAATTTGCCGAAAAGCAACTTAGAATAGTTAAAGCTCTTACATCAATGGGCATAAAACAGACTTGTACTTGTACTCCCTATCTTACAGGGCTTATACCTAAAAAAGGATCGCACATCGCATGGTCTGAGTCATCAGCGGTCGTATTTGCTAATTCAGTCTTGGGGGCAATGACGAATCGAGAAGGGGGACCCAGCGCGCTTTCGGCGGCATTAATCGGAAAAACGCCTAATTTTGGATTCCACAAGGTTGAAAATAGGATTGCACAAGTAATTTTTGAGGTAAATTTTAAAACAGACCCCTTTTCACACACATTAATAGGATATTATGTGGGAAAATTATCTAAAAACAAGGTTCCAATGATAAAGGGAATTTATAAAGCAACTTGGGACGAGCTCAAACTAATCGGTTCTGGTGCAGCCGCAAGCGGTGGAGTAGGTATGTTTATGATACCAGAAATCACGCCAGAAAGTGAAGTAATTGAAAATCCAGAAATAATTGAAATTACCAAGAAGGATCTTGACGATGTAAGGAACGAACTCTCGAAAGGAGAAAAGCCAGATATTATTGCTTTTGGTTGTCCTCATTGCTCATATAAAGAAATCTTAGATATTCTAAATAATATTAAAACTTCTGTTCCAGTCTGGATATACACTTCAAAGAAAATCAAAGATACAGTACTTAAAAATCTTAAAGTCCCTGAAAATGTTTTAATTCTCTCTGATACTTGTATGGTGGTGAGTCCCATCAAAGAGCTAGGGGTCTCTTGTATTGCCACTAATTCTGCCAAGGCTGCTCATTATTCACAAAGCTTAACAAAAATAAATTGTATTCTTAATTCAAAAGAGAAATTGTTAAACTATGGAACTTAAAGGAAGACCTATAGTACCTGGTAAACTTTCAGGAAAGTCATTAGTCAGCAAACGACCCATTTCCTTTTTAGGAGATATTGATCCCGAAACAGGAAAAATAATAGCAGAGAACCATCCCCTAAATGGAGTCTCAATTTCGAACCGTGTTTTTACTTTCCCATCCGGAAAAGGATCCACCGTGGGATCTTACGTTATTTATCAACTTTTTAAAAATAAAAAAGCTCCTCTCGCAATCATTAATCAAGATGCAGAGCCCATAATTATTGTCGGAGCGATAATATCTGAAATTCCGATGGTGTGTAATATTGATGTAAATTTAATACCAAATAATATTGAGGTAAGTTTAGATGCCGAGAAAGGCGTAATTAATTTTTAACTGAATTTCCTTATATTAAATCTTTTTTAATCTTCTTATATACTTCTTGAGCGTAATCAACTCTAATTTTCTGATCATCTATGAGAATTTTAGCAACCTTTTCAATGTATTCATCTGGTACACCGGCGAGCTTTGCAATATTTTTCGAATGAAGTTTCATATGTCCTTTTTGTATTCCTTCAGATGCTAAAGCCCTTAGAGCTGCCACATTTTGAGCTAGTCCTAAAGCTGCAGCAACTTGAGATAATTCGTTGGCACTTTTAACATTTAAGATTTTAAGTAATAGTCGTGCCATAGGGTGAACCTTAGTTAAACCGCCAACGATTCCTAAAGCAAGGGGGATTTCGATTTTTCCCACGAGGTTACCATTCTCATCAACATCAAATTCGGTTAATGGTTTATATCCATTTTTAAGAGAAGCGTAAGCATGGGCACCCGCCTCAATAGCGCGAGTATCGTTTCCTGTAGCTAAAGCGAGAGCAATTATTCCATTCATTATACCTTTATTGTGAGTCGCTGCGCGATAAGGATCGTTTAAAGCAAAATGATATGCATTGAGAATCCCGTTAACTACCTCAGTTCCACCTAGTAGTTCTTTATCAAACACCGCTTTGCTTTTAGCGACACGATGAGCCGCTAAGTTAGATACAATTCGTAGAAAAATTTTGCCACCACTAATTTCTTCTATGAACGGACTTATTGCTTCCGCCATAGTATTTACCACATTCGCACCCATGGCATCTAATACATCTACTAAGAGATGAATAATTAGCATTTTCCCTCTCTCAGTAGAAATTTCCCTAAATTTACAATCAAAAGCTCCACCACCTAATTTGTTTAGCAGTGGATCTTGATCGTTTGCAATCTTTAAGATTTTGTCCTTTTCTTTTTCTAATTTAAGTTTTAGAATGTCAAGATTTTTGACATTTGTAAGTTGGATTTGACCAATCATTATTGAGTTTACTTCTTCAGAGTTAAATCCACCGTGTTTTCGAGCAATTTTTGCGACATTAGATGCAGCTGCAACCACAGAAGATTCTTCAATGACCATAGGGATCAAATAATCCTTTCCGTTAATTTTAAAATTACAAGCGATACCTATTGGTAATTGATAACTTCCAACCACATTCTCGATTAAAGTATCTAACTGATCTTCGCTAAAATATCCTGTGTTTTCAAGTAATTCTGTTTCTTCCGGAATTAGCCCTATTAATTTTTTTAATAATTCCTGACGTTCCCTTATAGATAATTGATAAAAGCCCGAAATCTTAGAGTTTGTCTTCTTCATGATATATATACGCCATTAAAAAAATTAAGAAAATAATCATTAATATTCTATTTTAATTATCTCTCAGTAAAAATATTTAGTAATGAATATTTGATCTCTTATAGAACTATGGAAATCTCTCAAAAATGATTAATATTTTATACTTATTTAAACATCTCTGTATTTTTCAACTCAAAAAACAAAAGGATTAGAATATAACTAAAGAAGAGTATACCTATATAAATTCAATAGAGAATTAAGAATAATATAATTAGATTAATATTCAATAAAAAGCGCGAGCTGGTAAGTATATCGGGGCCCAGTTGAGCAAGCCTATGGCATTATAATCCTTCTCGTATTTATTTTGCACCCTCCTCATTTCGTATTCAAGAGAGTTTCCAATTTTTACATTTTCAGCAATTCTCACATATCCTTTACTTAAGTAACTAGTATCAAAAGGATTCATATACTCAACGGGTTTAGAATCTAAAACAGCATAGAGCGGAAACTTAAATTCGTTATAACCAGAATGCCCTTTGGGGCAATAATCTATACCAGGAATATTAGGGATAATACAACCTTCGTTGCAAAAATGTAAAATGAATCCCCGATCGTTGTTGAGTTCATGCTCTTTTATTTTACCAAGAATAACTTTAGGCTGGATTGTTCCTTTTTTAATTAATTCGTATTCTTGAACGCTTTTACGAATTTTGGTTTTAATAAAGTCGTTAATTTTTGGACCTCTATTTACAACTTCTTTAATTTTATCTTGAACCTTTAACAATCCGGATATACAAGTTGCTCCGGAACCATATGAACCAAAATAGATAATATTGTCTAAATTAGCAAAATTTTCAAGAATATAGATGATTTGAGCCCAAACAGAAGCAGAGTACATATTCCCAAAATGCATTGGCACCCTTAATTGCGGTAAAATTCTGCCTTTTATGTTATTAATAATTTTATCTGCTATTTGTTCTATTCTTCGAGAAGAATAACCCTTTTCTTTTAACTTTAAATAAATATATTCGGGAAGAACTGTAACATCGTGAAGAAAATAATTTAGCTTTTTTAAGAGCGACTTCCTTATATGATCCCGATTTATTTTGGGAAGGTTATTAATGTGTTTGATCCATCTTTTCTCTATTATCCTTCGCATACATTTTAGCGGCAATTTAGCAAAGGGAGCGTGAAAAGTATAGTAATCTGCGTGAAAGTCTCCCATATTATTAACAAGATCGTCGTAGGCTGAAAGTTGAAAATTTAAGTAAGTGTCTACGGAATAATGACCAAATACTTTAGCATTCTCTTCGTAGGCAGGTCTAAAGAAATCGTTAACATTTCCCGAGATCTTTCCAAATTTTTTGCTAAAAGTAGCGATTCTCGGATTTTTGGAGATAACAAAAGCAATAGCTCCCGATCCCTGTGTAGCTTCGCTAGGACTTCCTATATGATAAGAAGAGATGTCTGCACTGATAACGAGTGCTTTATTTATTATGTCTTTTTCAATTAAAGCTATCGAATCAATTATTGCTAAGGTTCCGGCAGCGCAAGCATTATATATGTCTTGAGTAAAACTGTTTGTAGAAATTCCTAATAATTCTGCAAAAATGTTAGAAACTGATTTAACAGCATATGTCATTGTTTCTGTTCCTACAAAAACAGCATCGATTTCTTTCGGGTTTATTTTACCCCTATTTAAGGCGTTATAACCCGCTTTTAAACCAATTGAAATGATGTCTTCGTCCACTTCAGGAAATCTCATTTCTTTCAACATTAATCCTTTTCGGAACTTAGCGGGATCAACTTGACGCTTCATAGCGAGTTCTCCAATGTTAACATATTGCCTAGGAGCGTGAAATCCTATAGAATCAATCCCAATATTCGTAAATAAATAATCATCTGAAATCATAATGTTAATACCCCTATTTTGGTATTGTTTTTAGCACTTTTTGTTCAATCTTTAAGTATATATTAGAGATAGAGAAAATTTATAGTTTATTGAAATGATCTTTTGAAAAATTAAGCAAAATCTTAAACTATTTAATTAAATTAGATAATATAGAAAAAAATTAAAAATATACAAAATATTTTCAAATTTAGCAATGGTTACAAGGTTTGAGACTATTGAAGATCTATTAGAATTTGCGTCTAATAATCTCCCTAAGCATGTTGGTTTAATTCCTGATGGAAATCGTCGATGGGCTACAAAAAGAAATATGAACACTAATATGGGGCATTACACGGGTTATGAAACCGTAAAAAAAATCTTATATAAACTTTTCGACGCTGGAGTGAAATATTTAAGTATATATGCCTTATCGCTAGAAAATGCAATGAAAAGATCGGAGGAAGAGCTCAAATATATTTACAAGATTTTGAAACTAGCCGTGGATACTGTAAAGAAAGAAAAAATTGTTACTGAAGAAAAGATAAGATTTAATGTTATCGGTAGATTAGACCTTCTCCCCCAAGATGTTCGGGATAAAATAAACGAGCTTATTGAGTATACCAAAGATTATGATGGAGCATTTGTAAATGTCCTCATAATGTATGACGGGCAAGCTGAAATTATTGACGCTATTAAGGGTATTATTAAAGAAAAAACAGATCCCATGAAAATAGATAAAAAACTTATTAAGAAATATTTATACACACACGACTTTCCTGAAGTAGACTACATAATCAGAACAGGCATGGCTGATGGTGCAAGAATATCTGGATTTTTATTATGGGATTCTTCCTACGCTGAATTTAAGTTCAGAAACGAATATTGGCCAGATTACGACGAAAAAATGTTAATAGAAGATTTGTACGATTATGTAGAAAGAAATAGGCGTCATGGGAAATAGGATTTTACATATCTATAAATCGTTTATAGAATAAAGATAATTATAAATTTATAAAACGATAATTTATTTTATAGAATGTCGAGTCCAAATCCAAATACCATTCTTTCTTTGCATATTACTAAATTCCCTCAAAATTTATTAATACCCTCCTTAGATAACATAATTTCGTTTAAAATAACAAATAATAGTAAATCCTCAGAAAAATTTAAATTTAAATTAGAAGGAGAAAATTTGAATCTAAATTTCTCTGAAGATTTAAAGAAAGAAATTACCTTAAATTCAGGAGAATCTAAAGATTTCGATGTTTCCTTAATCCCTTCCTTAAATGGTAAAGGTACGTTTAGAATTAATGTTGAGTGGTTGAAATTAGTAGAATATAAAATTAAAGTTCAAAAGGTAAGGGAACAAATCGAAAAAAGCAAGTTAAGCGAGATTTTGGGAAAGTATTCTTTAAGTTACTCAGTGAAACCTCCCGTGTTTGAGAAGGACTTTCTCGAAGAGATGACAGAACCCGAATTAGATCAATTAGAAAAAGCAATTGACTCGAAAAAGAAAATATTAAAAACCCAAAAGCGACAAACCAAAAAATCAGACGAACATAAAACAGATATTGAACCCTCTTCTAATGATAATGAAGAAGATCTAGTGGAACAAAACTCCCGATTTGATGGAGATTCGACCGAATCAAATTTAAATACAACTAAAGGGGATAATTTAGATTTAGACGCAGAGGATGCAAAATCAGACTTTCAATTAGAAGAAATCACTTTAGAAAAGATAGAACAAGATATTATAAAACTTGCAAAAGGATTAATGAGAACGGGAAAAACAAAAAAGGCATTAACCTTAATTCGAGAGTTATCGGATGAGAGAAAACAACTCCAGTTAATGGATAAAATGATAATGGCTTATAGTTCAATAAATTTCAACAGGACAATTGAGCTTATCAATAGTATTACAAACGAAAAAAAGAAACAAGATCTTTTTAAGAACATTTCATTACTTTTAGCGGAAAATAACCCAAAAGACGCTTTTAAAATAGCTTCGCTAATTAAGGATAAGAAACTTAGAGAAGAAATCCTTGTTTATATTTTCAGTAAAATTATAAATGTGGATCCTCAATTGGCTATAAAATTTTTAGATATAATTCAAAACTATCTACTAAGAATAACTATTGTATTTGTTATTTTTAAAAAATTAATTATTCAAAAAGATTCGACAAGCTTAACCACGCTCTTAAAAAAAGTAATTAACGAATTCCTAAGCTCAGAGCATGTAAGATCTGAGGAAAAGGAATACAATAATAAGAATTACGACATATTAAGAGACTTAATTCTATTATTAGCTGAAATAGACAAACCAAATAGTTCGCATATTATAATTGAAGCAATTTCAAATCAGTCCCTGAAGGAAAAAGTAGCATTGGATCTGTTTGACGATTTATACGAATTAGTTGACGAAATTAGAACTAAAATTGAACCAACTCAAATTATCTCACAATACTACTACCTAAATCAATTTAAATCCGATGTAAATAGTAAATTAGAACAGTTTGCGAAGATTGGGGGAAACATAAGTTCTAACATAATAAGTGGAGGATTTGACTGTAATATATTGTTAGTTTCCCTATATAAATACAATTTTAACTTATTCCCTTTACTTGATCGAACTTTTACTGATTTATATTACGTACAGAAAAAAAACCTCGGTTATTTTCTTTATCCATGTTCGAATTATTTGGATGAGCGTGAATTTAATGTTTTAAAGGCAACTATAGATACAATTTCGAATCAAGGTGCGTCTCAAACTTCCATATCTAAAATTCTCCTAAATCTGGATTTTATTCCATATGTAGGAAATCCTACGATTATTATTGCTACCACGGAAGACATTTTTCATAATTTAAAAGACAAATTAACTAAATGTCTCAATCCTAAAGTTGATATATTTAACGAGAAAAATTTTTTTAAGGGGGGAAAAGCTTTTGAAAATCTTAGGCAACTTTTTCCTCATAAAGATTTAAAAATTGTAAATTTAATATTATCATACGAATTCATCAACGATTACGAGATATTCAAGAAGGCGATGAATTGTTTATTAATCTAATCAAAAAATATAATAAATCAAATTTGGATTATTATTAAAACGGACTAAAAATGAAAAAATTTCCTTTACAATATCATTGAAAGTGAGAGATTCTAATGGGAAAGAGTAAGAAAAAAAAGAAAAAAAAACAAAACGAACAACCTGATTACGGGACTTTTTCGCAATTAATTAGCCATGGAAGCTCAGAAGATATAAACAATACTACGATTCAAGAACCTACTAAACCATCTAATCCTTCAGCAAGCCCTTTATTTCCCGCAAGCTTGGAAAATGAGGAGACACAGACGCAAGAAAGAATAGAAAAAGAATTATCTCCGGGAATAACTTTAGGTAATGCGGTTGATCGATCAAATGATAAATTATTTTTAGGAGAAGATTATCGAGAGACCTATAGTTGGCAATATGAGCGGTCTTGGTCAGAGATTCTCTCTGACTTAAGCCATTGGACGCCTTTACCGTATACTCACGGTATTGAGATGGAATTGATCGTTGCCGACGACGACGGTAAATATCCTCCGGGAGATGAAATGGTTTTTAGGATGAAAGAAATCGTAAAAGACGCAATAAAAATCATGGATCAAATTTTATACGAAGGAAGAAACGATTTTCTACCCGTTCCAGACTATATTAGACAAAAAGTACTCGCAAGACCTTACGGTAAGGAAGATATTGAAAAAGGATATGTTATGGACATTAGATACTCTCTACCTGACGGGAGATCTGTTGATATAGATTGCTTTGGTAGAGATGGAAATGTAACTGCTGTGACCTACATCTTGGAATTAGTGACTCCCCCGTGCGAATATGTAGAAGAGTTGGCATATTGGGCATCAACTATGTTTCTTCTTGCAAAAAACACCTTACCCTCTGATTTACACATCATTGCTTCGGCAATTAACCCTGCCGCTAAGGAATACATGCGTGGACTAAGTCAAGCAGACCATTCTCATATAGGTTCGTTCTCTTCGGATATTGAAAAGGTTCAAGCCTATTGTATGATTAGAAATTTTATACCACATATCATCGCGTTAACTTGTAATTCGCCTATTATTAACAATAAACCAACAGATGTAGTGAAGATAGTTAACAATCGAATCACAGCACCTAATTGCGTGCGATCTTTGCGGTTGAAAAAAAACACTTCAATGTTAAGTAATAACGATCCTAAACACTTTATTCCGTATTTAACTGCAGCTGATCAAGAAGCGCAAAATTATTTTCTAGGAGTTGTTCAGAAAGCTAGTTTAGAAGATGGACGATTTCAAGATGTATTTCCTTTTACAGATTGGGGCACGATCGAAATACGAATAAGCGACGCCCAGATTTCAATCTGTAGGCGTATAGGCATCGCTTTATTGCTTCAGGCTATGTGTTATAAAGCAAGAAAACTCTTAGAAAAGGGAACTTGGGTTCCAGATGTAGGAAGTGAAACTATCGCTAATAATCGAAAAGGAGCTATTGAGCGCGGACTGATTTCGTTATTCCGACCTCAAAATTTAGACAGAAACTTTTTATCACAATACGATCCAGAATTTGCAGAGCAATACTTAGGTCCTGAGAATCAACCCGTTAGATACATGATTCAAGCAGTCCAGAGAATGTTTTTCTATTTGAAGGAGGAGTTAGAAGAGCTGGGTTTTCTTTACTCGCCTTTTATGAAACCACTCTTACAATCGGTTTTTGGTAACGTGTCTTACGCAGAACCTCCGATTACCGAGGCAGAATATCAATTATCTCTCTACGATTATAAGGTAAAAAATGGTGAAGATCCAAGCATACTTTATGATTTAATCTATTTTACAGTAGAGTATTGTAAGGACCCGATAAATAATCCTCTAACGGGAGTATTGACGCTTCCGAAAGAAATGCGATGAGTAAAAAAAGAGAATATAAACCTCTAAATAGTGTCAAGAAAAAAAATGATCTATTTGGTTAAACTTTCAGAAAAATAAAAAAGTAAAATTTCTTTTCTAAATAATTTTTCAAAAAATTGCATATAAAATCCCCTTTTCTTCAGATATTAATATTTTTTTATTTATTAAGTCAGTTCAATGGTCAAGCTTTTATTATAACAATTCTTTACAAGCCGTGGCAAATAAGGGTATAAACCCAAAAACCTTCTTTTTCATCCTTTAAATAATATAATTGAAGGAAAAAGACCAAATTTCTATTATTAGAGTTGAAATTAAAAAAAACAAGAAAAGGATTTAATTTTTTAAAAATTAAATGATTACTCTTACGCACTATTCCAGAGTTTGATTCCTTGAATTACACTCCATAGAATGGTTGAATACACAGTTATTTTTTGAAATGCGGCATTATAGAGAAAAATAAACGCGTACAAAATAAGAAGTACAGCAATAAATACTCCGATAAACCCATAAAAATTCTCGTAATCCTTATCAATTAGAAACACTGCAGAAAAAATCATTATTGATATTCCGTAAAATATAAAGAATAATTGAGTAGTTAAGACATGAGCTTCTCGTAATCCATGCAATCCATCACCAGGATATATTGCTAATAAAGATAAATTAGGGGCAGCTAATATGGCAAATAGAGTACCTACATTGCTTAGTTTTTTTTTTAATTTGGATTCAGAAAAAAAACTATTTAATCCGAGAATAAATGGTATTATAAAAATTGCTGCGGAAGTACATGTAATTATGAAAATTATTCGACAAATATCATTTAAACCTCTCGATTCTGTTATACCGCCTGGTTCATAAGCTCGAATGCATCCCAAATTACTAAAAAAATGCTCCCAAAATATATAGCCACCGGGAAAAATGACCATAGCGATTATCGTGAGAACTATGAACTGAATTCCTGCAATTATACCACATAATCCGCTCAATTGTCTTGATATCTTCATGTTTAATCAATTATTTAGATTGTTTTTAAAACTTTTTTTTTTCTTAGATATAAGTAATCAAGATTTTTTCTTTTTAACTCCATTACCATAAATCAGAATCCTCTTTTAGAATAATACTCTTTTATGGTTTTGATGGATATTCGATTTTATTTTTAATTTACTTGGTTCATTATATCTGTTAATTCATCTTTCAGCTTAATAAAATCTAATTTAAAAAGCATTAATATTTTTTATTAGGAATTGTTATATTTAATTTAAATAATTTAAGAATATATTACAGTTGTGCTTTTTAAGCATTCAAATATAAAATAACTATAATAAAAAATGCTTCAAGCTAACATAGAACAAAACGGAAAAACAAAAGTAGATAACATTTTTGTTATTGACGCTCACTCTCATCTAGGGCAGGATGTTGATGGTGCTGCGATGATGAATCCCTTGGCCCCCTCGGGAACATTCGATTTTTGGGGGAATGTCCAGGGAAAAATTCAAGCTGATTGGGAAAAAACAGGCGAGCAATCCTTTGAAACCACCATCAACGGAAAAAGATCAACAATCCACTGGTCATTCAGACCATTTCCATTTACCGACAAATTATATCATGCTATAGAAAAATTGGGAAGAAAACATTCAGATCTAAGAGAAAAGGCAAAATTTTATTCCTTTATTGACCAAGGAGTTTGCTTTCCTTTTCAAGACACTTTTCGCGATAAACGACCAGAAGCCTTATATCGATCGAGCAACATGAACATTGCGAGATTCACGACGCGTTTCCCTTTTTCGATGAAATTAATTGGATATTGTAGAGTAGATCCATCAGAAAAAGAAAAAGCTGTAAATGAAGTAAAACATTCGCGTGAAGTTTTGGGTTTAAGAGGTCTTAAACTTCATCCTCGTTCCGAAGGGTGGGTTGACGAGGTGACTAAGGATGTTCCAATTCCTGTGCTTCTGGAGGCAGCCAAACATTCAATGCCTATTATTTTTGACACACGAGGAAAAAGAACAATTGTTGAAATTGGCCAATTAGTTCAGTCAACGCGGAATATAATCAAAACAAAATATCCCGATTTGCTTCCTCATTTTAAAGTCATTATAGCGCATTTTGCACAAGGAAATATCGGCGATCACGACGTTTATAACACTATAGTACAACCTAATGTCTATGGGGATCTTTCCATGCTCCACGGAGAAGGAGCAGCAAATTTTTTCGAAGATTTTCAAAGATGGTTTAAAACGAACAACAAAATTCAAGTTGATGGTCGAGATTGGTCTGAATACCTTTTATTTGCTACTGATTATCCTTATTTTGGCGACGTACACGCTGAGAAATTATTGATAGAAATAATCAACAAACATTTTTTTGATGCCGGAGGAACGATCCAAGACACCAAAAACATTTTAGGTTTGAATCAAATCAAACTGTTGCCAGAATATAATCTCGCAATCGACAATGGGATGGTAAAAAATAAACCAAGTACGATGGTTTCAAATCCAGCCTACGAAGAAAATAAAATTAGTGCCTACGATATTTCAATCCAAGCTTTAGCTAATTTAATCGTATCAAATAAGATTGATATTAATAAATTTTGTCTTCAATTTGAGGGAACATTTAACGAATTCAATCGAGATATTTTACTGATGATAACAAATACCAACACAAAGGAAGAGTTAAATTTATATTTTAAAAATATAGTAGAAGATAGAATTAATCTTGTCGGCACGATTGGAAATAATTTAACTTGGAACAAATTCGGCTATAAATTCTTCAATCCTAACGATAGAAAATTATTCAGTCGGTTATTTACTCGTACTTATCTAGCTACTAGCGTAGATCAGGCAATAGAAAATATAAGCGCTATTATAAGCTAATTATTCTATCTTAAATGGATTCTTATATCATTATCAAATTGAAAGAATAAATCAAAAAATTTTACCTCTTTTCTGTTATCTTTCTTAAAAACTTTCTTAAAATCCCCGATTAGACGTATTCAATAGTCCCCGGAGGTTTCGGCGTAAGATCAATATATACATTCTTAGTATTGGACACATCGAATAGTATTTCTTTTATTTCGTCGAGTAACTCATATGGTAAATTTGTCACACTTGCCGTTCTCGCATCGATGCTATTTACGCTTCTTATAATTACGTCAAATCTACCTTCTTTTCTTGTGCCGAGTTTGTAAAGTATTCTTGCATTTTTCTTTAAATTAGATGCTTTTTCAACTAATTTTTTGAAATCGTAATCTCCTTCCTCGCATATTGGATATGAATAAACTCGTTTCCCATCTAATAATCCAGTCACTTTTTTATTTAAAGCGCTCTGACTGGTAGCAGCAAATACCTGAAATGGCTCTTGCTCACCACCATCGTTTATTATCATAGATTTCCCGTACTTCATGTTATAATAATCTTCGACTTTACTTTCGACAATATCGTGAACTTTTTTCTCAAATTCAAGATTTTCTTTAGTTACTGGACCAATTATCCTAGCAGCTAAAGCAGGACCAGGGAATGCCTTTCTATAGACTAACTCCAAAGGCATTTTTAGATATTTAAGAATCGCCCGAACTTGGTCTTTTTTCAAGCTGGCTACTGGTTGGACGGTCGCCTCAACATTATACTCAATGTTTAAGTTATGCTGACTTTTCACAAAAGCCTCTTTATTTTTTTCCATAATAGCCGTTTCTTCCTCAAGAGACATAGTTTCTTTAATATCTGTAATTTCACATCCGAAGCTTTCCTCAATATCTGGAAGAATCGTCCCATCCGCTAAAAGATCGCACTCTTCTTCTTGGATCACTCTACTGATCGTGTTTGAATAAGCGTCTTTAAATAATTCTCTCTTTCTTTCTGCGTCCCCAACCCCGAATATCTTTGGTAGGAATTGGTCTCTAATATTCAAAACAATGACATCTGGAAATAGTTTTTTAATACATTCTCTTTCTTCGACACCTCTAATAATTCTCATTAATCCATGGTCGATAAATACGGGTATAGTGTTAATGTTGGCTTCCTTTAACATCAAATAAGTAAGAGAACTATCGATACCCCCAGATAGAGCACAAAAGACTTTTTTATTCTTTGCATGTTCTTGTATAAATTCTATTGCAGCTTTCATGAACTTTTCAGGTGCTTTTGGAGGATTAATCAATCGATGATTTAACATAAAACTGATTAAGATATTTCTTCAAAAAAATTCTCTTATTAAATGGTTATGAAAAATTGATTTCACTAATTATTTATAAAAAATAGAATTATTTGCGTAAAAGTCATCTCCTTCCTAAAAGATTAAAGGTGTATTTTTATGAGAAAAATTAAAATGACATTTCAAGCAAAACCTACTAAGGAAGGAGCGGGTGTAAAATTAAAAAGGGTTTTTGGATACGATGAAGTACCTTTATTAGATCCCTTCTTACTTTTAGATAATTTTGGTTCAAATAACCCAGATGACTATCTTGCAGGATTTCCTTGGCATCCTCACCGTGGAATCGAAACAATTACCTATATGATCCATGGAAAATTAAAGCATGAAGATAGTATGGGAAATGGGGGAATCATCAGATCTGGAGGAATCCAGTGGATGACTGCAGGTTCGGGAATTATTCATCAAGAGATGCCTAAAAGAACTGAAGGAATGATGCGGGGTTTCCAATTATGGGCAAACCTCCCTTCGTCGCATAAGATGATGGATCCTCGTTATAGAGATATTACTTCCGAAATGATTACAACTGTCAAAGAAAACGATTCGATAGTAAAAATTATATGCGGAGAATACAAAGGAAAGAAAGGACCCGTTCAAGACATTGTGACGAAACCACAATATTACGATATCTCACTTTCACCTGAATCAGAATTTATTCATCATTTTCCCGAAGGACATACGGTATTCGCTTATGTTTTTGAAGGGCAAGGGTATTTCGACGAGAATAAGGATCCTATAAAAAGAGAAGGACAATTAATTTTATACGAAGATGGCCGTGAGATACATATATTTGCTGAGAATCATCTTAGATTTCTCTTGGTATCCGGAAAGCCTATAGGTGAGCCTGTTGCATGGTACGGTCCTATTGTCATGAATAAAAAGAAAGAATTAGAAAGAGCCTTCAAAGAATTTCGGGAAGGTATGTTTCTTAAAAGCCCCGGAAATATCAATTTTGACTATTGGAAATATAGCTAAGGATATTTCTATTTGAAAGTTAAATTACTTTTTCTACTGTGTTCTCATTTCTCTTTCCAGATTAAATAATATCAAAAGAAGTAACATAAGTTAATATTCAATTCGATCTCCAAACTTTTTAATCGGCCATTGCCAGAAGAGATCAGTTTTTATAACACCTTTTTTCATTAATTCTTTAAATAACTTTCCTTTAAGATTTTTTAAAAGATCGTCAGGATCGTACAAAATTTTACCTTCATCGAAAGCATCCAATATTAAATAAAATTTGGAATCCACGTGTTGTTTAATCTCTTCGGGAGTGAACCATAGATCTTGTATTCCAGAACGAACAGTTCTAACAATATTATTTAATTTCCTTTTACGTACCCACTTATCTTGTGGTAAATCCTCACATATAATTATCAAATCAATGTCACTCCAATATTCTTCGTCCAGTCTTGCCTTCCCTGTAGCAACTGAACCAAAAAGTAAAATTCCCTTAACTTTTAATTCAGTATTCAAAATATGATTAATAAATTTCTTTAATACATTCCTAAAATGTTCATGCTTTATAAAATCCAAATTGATATTATCTCTTTTAATCATTATCTCGTCATTTTATTGAGTTTTTCCGATATTTTTCAAATTTTTTTGTGTCGTTTTCAAATTCAGTAGTATTCCTAAACAAGTCTGCTATCAAGTTAATTATTGATGACATGTCGTTTAAAAATTTCTTCACTATTTTCTTATTATATTTTTCTTCTGGCGTATTAAATTTATCTTCTATAATTTCTCCGTAACGCGTTGAGGATCCTTCAGCTTCGATATCCTTCGCATATACTACGATTTTTTTTATTTTTGAAAGAGCATCTTCTTCCATTTCAATCTTAATTTTATTCTCTATTTCTTCCAATATTTTTGAAGGTTCATGGGTTTTTTTAAATTTCAACCCAACAAGGAATATTAGAGCTTTTTAAAGTTGTTCTACTGCTAATTGAATACAAAAAACGCAGATTGGGTAATCCTTTTGTTTATAATTTCTTATAACTCTATCTATATTCTGAAATGCTAATTCAATCCACTCTTTCGTCCTCTTATAATTATCAGTCATCCTTATTCTCCTTCGATTTATCTCTCATCTAAGCTTTATAAGAAGATGAATATTATATTTTTTTGTTTTGAGATATTTTTAGCAACCTTAAATGTCAAATTATTCTTAAAACAAATTTTTCATCCCAATTGGTATGATTCCAAAAAATTTTCTAAAAAAGTAATAATATTATTATTATAACATTGAATCTTTATTATCTGAATATATTTTTAAAATCATCAATGAAATCGAATACGAGTGGTGAAATTTGAAAGGAATTTTAGTATTGAGTTTCAACGAGGATTACGAGCCATTTATAGAGGCGCAATATCCTTCCGATCTTTCGCAAACCTATAAAATTAAACCTTCAGATTTGATGAATATTTATACTCTGCATCGAATGAATCGGAAAGAGCCAAATTTTTATCAAATGGAAATTAAAGAATTTACCGCTGCTAGCTTTTTTACGGGGTTTTCGTATGAAAAATATGTAGGACATCCGAATTATGCTATTACAATAATATTAGACAAAGATGAGCTCAATAATGGTTCGTTGAGCGGTGATCTTGAGGGAAATGTGAGAAGAATAGCCCATGATGCTTTAGCTAAAAGGTCTGACGAAGATTTTGATGAAATTGTTAAAAAATACTTTGTTATGCTCAAAAATGCTGATTTAGCACCTTATTGGGAAGAACATAGCGGGAAAAAAGAAGAAGAAACCTTATTAGAACCAGATGTAGAAATGAAAAGTCCTTTAAACAAGGAGGAAAAGCCTCCCAAAGAAATTCTGCCTCCAGAAAAGGAAATTTTCTCAGTAGAAAAAAGCAATCAAACCCAAGTTGAAACTAAGGCAGAAAGAGGAGGTAAACTTCCAACAGTGACACCACCTCCTAAACCATCAATCGATACGGAGGTAAAGCCCGAATCAAATCAACTCGATGCTCGTTTTATGAAGCTCGAAAAAGAAGTAATTGAAGCTGAAATTAAAGAGCTCAAATCGATGTTAAACGAGAAGAATGGTAAAATAAGAGAGCTTACTGATCAGATTGACGATCAAACTGATTTAGAAAAAGAGTTAGAAAGCTGGAAAGTCAAATATCAAAATATAGAGGGACAAAAAGCAGAATTAACTGAGGAGGTAAACAATTTAACTGAGGAGATTGCTAACCAAAAAGAGGAATTAGAAGTGAGAGCTAAAAAACTCAGCGAATTTAAGGAAATTATTGAACAAAAAGAAATCAAAATACAGGAACTTAATCAACAATACGAGGAAATGCACGGAGAAGTTGATGATGTCGTATCTTTAAGAAAAGAAATCGAGGAATTAAAAGAAAATATAAAAGATTTAAAGAATAGCAAAATCACGATTAGAAATGAATTAGATAGGGTGAAAAAAGATAATAACATCCACATTGATACTATTCTTAAACTAAGAGAAGTTAAAACAAAAGACGAAAAGCTCTTAGCAGAAAATAAAGAACAAATTATCGAACTAAAAAAAGAAATAAAGGTTCTTAGAAGAGAAAGAGACCACTACAAACAAATCATTAAGGAAAACGACTTATTATAAAGAGTAAGTAGAAAATTTTGTCCAAAAAAAGAAAAAGAGAAAAAAAACATCTAATATTTTTGATAAGATACTAAAAATCCTTATAACTAGTGCAAAATTAAGCAATTACACGTTATTATTAAAATTATAACTAAATTTATGCATTAATTCTCCCATTTTACATCCATGATTAACTCATTGTCAGAAACTTTCGTAGTATCTACATGAACTCGGAGTATCTTATACATTTGAAAAATTCCTAAAATCTGCCCCTCCTCAATGTCTGGAAAATCGATCCAATTGTTTTTAACTTGTATCTTCGCTCGAGCTTTGTCTAATTCAAGAACATTATATTCTGGAAGTACATCGCCTTTATTTGTTAGAGCTGAAGATTCGTTCATCTTTTTAATCACATCGATAGGTCCATTGCAATCGTCTAATAAAGGTGTATTTTCCTTTATTGTGGGAAATACTCTTTTTGCTAAAGCTTTGCGTGCTGCGGGGCTTGCTTTATTTATGTATTTAAACATTTCTGTTCTATCGTACCATTTTCCCGGTTTTACGCTTGCGATTTCGAACGATAATTCCTTTGCCGCTTCTTCGGCCATCTCGGGATTGTATTCGTTCAACAGATTGTTAACCATTTCAAAATACATTCCTTTTAAATATCGCATGTCGAGTCTTCTTATATCTTTTATTCCTCAGATTCCCTGAGTTACTTATTTCGTTTCGAATCTTGTATATAAACTTAAGGATGTAAGTGGAAAAGAAGGATCCATTCCTCTTAGTTCATTTCAAGTATAAGTTATTGGTCTGAAACTCTGGTTGTATAAATATGTACTCTGAGAATCTTAAACATTTGAAAAATTCCGATGATTTGTTTTTCCGGGATCTTTGGAAACTCGTTATACTCGTGTTTCATTTTTAATTTTAAATGTCCGTCTGCTGTTCCAAAACATTGTATTCAGGGATATTTTGTCCTTTATAAATAAACTTCTTCTTTCCCTAAGTTATTCAATTAAATCAATTGGAGTTTTGCTGTTATCAAGTAAAGGCAAGTTTTCTTTTATCTTAGGAAATATTCGTTTAGCTAATGTTTCTTGGGCTGAGGGTGAAGACTTTCTTATATTCTTGTACTTCTCCACCTGGTCAATCCAATCGCGAGGTTTGATTGAATCTATGTTAAACGGAAGCTTTTTAGCAGCCTCCTCTTCCATCTGGGGATTATATTTCTTTAATAACCCAATGACCATCTAAAAATAAAGTCCTTTTATTAGATATGTCTTTTTCCTTGTTTTTAAAGTCCTTTTTTGTTTTTTTACCTTTTGAAGATGTTGAATTTTTTATGAAAATTTACGGTCCTCCCCCAAAATGATTACTTTCTACAAATTTCAATAAAATTAAAGAACTTTAATGGAATCTAACTTAATTTAATACTCAAATGTTGAGAATACAATCAATTGAGCACACTAAAGGGAATCGTATTCGATTCGAAAGAAGGAGAAAAAATTTGAGAAATTGATTAAATCGATATTAATGCCAGCTAAATTATTACGGATTTTACGCTTTCATTTCTTTCCAATCGTAGTGAAGAGCATTTGAAACTAAGAAAAACATATTTTTATATACAAAGCTTATTATTATTTTTTCAAAACAATTTAATAAGTTAATTTCTAATTATATATTATAATAA